>JAFGSG010000148.1 GCA_016934735.1 Spirochaetota bacterium
CAGAGTTTTTATTGGTTCTCCAAATAAAAAACCTGATTTTTACCTTGATTTGTTCCCAATGGTTACATCAATATTTAATTATTAGAGATAACCATAATTCTGTAAGATAATAACATTAGCTTTAATAAATAATTAAAAGTCAATTTGAAAATCGTAATTGAAAATAATGGCAGAGAATCTAAAAGTATATGAAAACACCCTTGACCCGGTCATCGTTCCCTCGGGGGGGACCTGAGCGCTATCTCCCGCCCCGGCGGGAGATGGTAAGAGGCCGTAAGGCTCTCTCAGGTAAGGGCATTCAAATCATCAGGCATACGGGAAAGAGGCATGAATTATATACAAGTTATTTCGGAAATATGTTTCACTTATACAAAAATATAATTTTAAGATAACTTCCGGTAATATTTTGGGGTTGCATTTTTATAAAAACGGAAATAAGGTACTTACAAATGCATAACATATTGGGAAAAAATTTAATTATAATAGGGCTCATTATTGCGGCAATAGGCGCAGTAATATACTTTAAAGATTCAGTTTCTGTTTTCCGTTTTTTAGGAAAGCTTCCCGGCGATATTGTTGTAAAAAAAGAAAATTTCAGTTTTTATTTTCCGCTGGCTACAAGCATCATTATAAGCATTATATTAAGCTTTCTGATATTTATATTCAATAAATTGCGTTGATATTTTGTTTATTGCGGGGATTCATTGATGGATCAAAATCTTAATAGCAGGTCAGGCGCCCTTAATAATTATCCGGTACAGATGTTTAAAATATCGCCATTTAAGATTGCCGGCCTGCCGGAGATTGAATCTGCGTCTGATGATGAAAGCAGGACAGAACGCGGGCGTTTAATATTGTGCCGTTTCTGCAGCAACATTATAACATCACCGGAAAATATTATTGAAATAGACGGGAAGCATAATTATACATTTACGAATCCGGCAGGCAACACATTCAGGATCGGCTGTTTTTCGTCTGCAGAAGGATGCCTTAACTACGGCGAGCCCAGTGATGAATATACATGGTTTCCGGGATTCACCTGGTGCTTTGCAATGTGTACAGGCTGCTACAGCCATTTGGGATGGTTCTATGAGTCCGGCATGAGCAGCTTCTATGGCCTTATACTGAATAACCTGATCGAAAATATATGAAAAAAATAAAACACATTCTCGAATATTCCGCAGTGATGCTGGTTCTGCCTGTTTTATCCCTGCTGCGGTACAGAACGCGGGTGAAGGCCGGCGGATATTTAGGGCTTGCAGTATATTATCTCTATAAAAAGAGGAGGGATATTGCGTTAGATAATGTCTCGAAATCATTTCCAGAAAAGGACAACAGCTGGCACAGGCGGGTTGCAAGGGAGAGCTTCAGGCATTTCGGAATGTCTGTTATGGAATTTATTCAGCTTAGGAAATTTGATATGGAATTCATGGATAAATATATTACCGTGGAAGGCGAGGGGCACATCCGGGACGCCCTTGCACAGGGCAGGGGCATTATCGGGATATGCCCTCATCTGGGCAACTGGGAATTTGTCGCTGCCTATGTTGCGCTTAAGGGCAATCCTCTTTCTGTGATAATGAAAAGACAGTCGAACCCGTATGTTAACAAAGTGATCGGAGATATAAGGGCGTCTTTTAACATGGAGCTGATCTATAAAAGCAATGCGGGCTTTCCAGTAATGAGGGCGCTCAAGCGGAATAAAATTGTCGCGTTCGTTGCGGACCAGGATGCGGGCAGGAACGGCATCTTTGTCGATTTTTTAGGCAGGCCTGCATCCACTGCGCACGGCCCCGCGCGGTTTGCCTTATCCGCTAAAAGCCCGGCAATGATCTTTGCAGGAGTGAGGGAAAAAGACGGCACTTTAAAGATCATTATTTCACCTCCGCTCGGCTTCGATTACAATAAAAGCAGAAAATCCGCTGTTTTTAAAAATACGGGTATCTGGACAAAGTCCATTGAAGAGTTAATAAGGAAATATCCGGAACAGTATTTCTGGATGCACAGAAGATGGAAAACACGGGCTCATTAGAATATCAATAATTGATTTACATAGATTGCCGGCTATAAAATGAACTATAATACAAAAATTTTCTGCGGAATCAGGCCTTCATGGTTAATTTTTCATGTTTTTAGCGCTGTTGATTCAGGCCTGAACGGCGTCCTCAAAAATTTTGTATTATAGTTTATTTTATTCAGATACAAAACATATTTGCGAAATACGGCATAACATTTTTTTACCTGTTTGTAATATTAAAAAGCCTCTTTTATATATTTAGTATTGACAGTATGTTTCTGTTACAATATTTCCAGCAGAAGAATTAAATCTGTCTGCCTGTCACGGCAATGCACGGCAGGCCTTAATCGCATTCTAATGAACAGGAATATAATATGCCTCAAAAGCTGTATCTCATTCTGGAGGACGGAACAGAGTTTGAAGGTTCAGGCTTCGGATATGATTCGGACTGTCTCGGCGAGGTTGTGTTTAACACTTCGATGAGCGGCTACCAGGAAGTGCTTACTGATCCTTCCTACACCGGGCAGATAGTGGCAATGACCTATCCCATGATAGGGAACTACGGCATCAACAGGGAGGACGTGGAGTCGGACAGGGTGCAGGCTGCCGGATTCGTTGTTAAGGAGTACAGCAAGACCTACTCGAATTACCGCGCGGTAATGAGCCTTTCGGATTATCTTATTGAAGCAAAGGTTCCCGCTATAGAAGGCATAGATACCCGGAAACTTACGCGCCATATACGGGACAAGGGCGCGCTGAGGGGCGGCATCTTCAGGGACAGGAACGGCGCTGTTGAAAAGCTTCTCGCGCATCCTAAAATGGACGGGCTTGACCTCGCGAGCAAAGTTTCGTGCGTAAAGCCTTACACCTTCGGAGAAGCGGACACAGGGCCGCGCATTGCAGTGTTCGATTTCGGAGTTAAGACCAATATACTCAGGCTTCTGCGGGAATCCGGTTTTTCCGTAACGGTTTATCCGGGAAATATGAAATTAAAAGATGTTATGAAGGATAATGTCAAAGGAGTATTTTTATCCAACGGGCCGGGCGATCCCGATGCAATTCCCTATGCGCCCGAACTTGTGCAGGATATTGCAAAAGAAAATATTCCATGCTTCGGCATATGCCTTGGACATCAGCTTATTGCGCTCGGGCTGGGAGGAAAAACATACAAGCTTAAGTTCGGCCACAGGGGCGCCAACCAGCCTGTAAAGAATCTGCTCACAGGCAAGGTGGAGATATCGTCCCAGAATCACGGCTTTGCTGTTGATTATGATTCAATGAAGGACAATCCTGATATTGAACTGACGCACATAAACCTCAACGACAAAACAGTGGAGGGCCTGCGCCATAAAAAGCTCCCCATGTTTTCCGTGCAGTATCATCCCGAAGCAAGCCCGGGCCCCCATGATTCAAGATACCTCTTTGAACAGTTCCGCAGACTCGTTAAAGACAATTAGAAGCCATCTTAAAAATTTTGTAATGTATTCCATCTTATCAGGGAAAAACATTTTTTTAATATAACCCGCATTAACGTCATTAGCACAGCTTCCGCATGCTCAAGCGCAGCATAAAAAATATAAAATATCGTCTTGACTTTTATATTCGATTATGCGACATCATCCGATTCAAAAGCCGAACTGATTAAAATCAGACTTTAATTTAAAGGGATATCCACTTATATGCCGCGCAAAAATTATAAAAATAAATTCGAGATTTTTTTTTATGATAAAGCCTATATCATCGCTATTCTTTTTTTATGCATATTAACCTCTTTTGTCTTTTTCCTGTGCAGCGCCGATACATCCGGTTCCAATTCTGACGATGCGGAAAATGATGAAGACATAGCGGTTGATTCAGTATACAATGAAACCGCCATGTTTCTCGCAGGGAAAGAACTGCCAGCAGATTCAAACCTTCATGAATTCAGTTTAACAAAGGAATACAGGTCGTACTCAAAGCAGATCGATGGAAACTGGGACCATCTCCAGAGGCTGAATGAAAAGAAAATATCCATATGGCGGGAGAAATATCTTCCGGAAAGATATACTAGAACAATATTTTATCCGTTCAGCGGCCCGGATATTTTAAACGCAGTGATATTTTTCCCGGACGGAAAAGAATATATTATGTTCGGCCTCGAACCTGTAGGCGACATCCCGCGGCCTCACAATCTGAGCCATGACAGGCTGCGTTCCGGCCTCAGGAAATTATGGGAATCGCTCGACACTGTAATCAATGTTAATTTTTTCAAAACAGAGGAAATGAAAAATGAGATCGGCAATAATTCCTTTGACAGCGTTATCAGCGTAATGATGTTCTTCCTCGCGCGTACGAATTATCAGGTGGTAAACGCAGCGAAGATCTGGATCGATGGGAACGGGAACCACACAACAGTGAAACCGGAAAACAGGCCGAATACCGTTATACCGGGCTGCGAGATCGTCTTTAAAAAGCCGAACACCTCCCTGTTAAAGAGGGTCTGTTACTACCAGATCGATATCGGCGACCATTCGCTTGTTAATCACGGGAACTTTACAGCGTATCTGAAAAGCAGGGGAAGACTGACTACCATCATTAAGTCCGCTTCTTACCTGATGCACAGGGAACATCACTTCAGCGGAATACGCAGCCTTATCCTTTCGCAGAGCGATTATATGCTTCAGGATGATTCCGGCATCCCGCTGAAATATTTTTCTCCTGTGGAATGGGAGCTCTCCTTTCACGGCAATTATGTTAAGCCGATCCGTCTTTTTGCAAGCCGGTACCAGGAAAGCCTGTATCAGGCATCGAAAAAATATTCAACAGGCCCTCTCGATTTCAGCTACGGGTATAATTTTAAGGATCATAACCCCAGCCTGATGTTCGGGGAGCGTGTAAAGTAATAGCGCCTTAACGGCTCGTTGTTAAAACCTGCAGGTTCCGGTTACGCGGGGACTACTGCGCTGTTTTTGGATGTGCTTCTGTTCCTGTACGGTTTAAGGCCGAAATCCTGTACATCTTTGCTTTTTTTCCCGTAATATCCGTAAATCATTGTTTTAAAACGCGAAACCTTTTTTGCTGTTTCCTGTTCAATTTTTTCGTATGTTTCCTTCAGCTGGCTTGCTTCCGATGAAGTAAGAACGTACTTTTCCCTTGCGTCCTCGAGTTCCTGCTTTGCAAGCCTTATCTTTTCTTCAGTGACTTCGGGCGGGTAGCCTTCCTCGCTGCTGTGAATTTTTGCTCCGTCTGCAAGACTCTCAAGATTATCCGCAAGAACCATAAATGATTTTAAATTTTTATCGGGCATAATGTGCCTCCTTTTGATATTTAGTTTATTTAAACAGGCAAAACGCCTTGTTTTTTACGGTTTTTTATGAAAATAATTAAAAAATATTAATTTATAATCATTTTTAATTTATTTATAATTATAAATGACCCGGATATTGTTATAAATGGTTTACTTATAATTATAACCGTTTCATTCATAATTATATCCGGATTACTTATTCTTATAACCTGAACGGTTATTATTATAACCGGATCATTTATTGTTATAACCAAACCGGTTATAGTTATTTATAAGTCATTTATAATCATTTCCGGTTCATTTATCGTTATACGCAATTTCCCTATTATTATAACCGGATCATTTATTGTTATAACCAAACCGGTTATAGTTATTTATAAGTCATTTATAATCATTTCCTGTTCACTTATTGTTATAAATAATTTACCTATTACTATAACCGCAGCGCATATTGTTATAACTCTGCCGGCATTTTTTAAATTATATCAGCCGTTATTAACAGGTAATTTGATGTAAACCAGAGAATGATATAAAAATGTTTAATATTTATAATTATCAGCAGGCAACAGAAGCTAAGGAATTATTATGATAACTATTTGTTATTTTATTTTTATTAGTTTGATTTTGTGTAAATCCTGTTAATATATAAATAAATAGCCTCAAAGGCAAATTAATTTGCGGATTTTTTGAAAAAAAAATGAAAAAACTTCACCTCCCTGTCAGAGGCCCTCTCACACAGCCGCGCTAAAGCATGTCCAGTGGCTGTTCTAAAAGCGCTCGCTGGGTGAATTTCGCAATTTATTATTTGTCTCAGCCGTTCATTTCGATACAATTTTGCCGTTTATAGCGTTAAAATCACTCAATGAGCGCAGCGAAATTCGCATCGAAGCGGGTTTCGCGACAGCCCATGCTTTGCCTTCATCCTGACTAAGGAACACCCGGGCAATATTGCGTTCATCATCAGACTGCGGATTAACTTTATGGCACGTAATTCCGTTAATAATATCTTCATAAATTTTCATATCATACATCCATAATATAGACTCTTATTAGGTGCAGATCATTACAAAAGAATGTATAAAGAACACGTATCGGGGGATTATAAACATAAGGCAAAAGCGTTTGATTTTTGCTGGTGCTTTAACGAGTTACGTTTTTCAGAAATTTTAAATATTTCCGGCCATCTCTTTGTTGACATAATAATTAAAAATTGATATATGTAGAATCCGCCGGGCATAATAAGCCCGGATAATATAATCCGTTTAATTGTACAGTAAGCATAAAATTATGAGACAAGTGCAGCCATCCCACAGGGATATTACATATTTTCCGAATAAGCTGCAGCATGGAAATGAAAAAAAATCCCTGCTGCGCAAAGCAATTTACGATATTGCAAGGCTTTCCTATGGAAAAGGCACAAGGTCGGGCGATTATCTTCTCAGGGAAATTGTTTCTGAGATCAATGGAGAGCTGGAATTACTCGATAACCAGATCAGGAACTTCGACATTGAGCTTAACACTGATTTAACCGCAAATAAGGAAATACTGCCGTTCTTTGAAAACAGGTACTTTGAAAGGTTCATTCTTGACGATAAAATAGGATTGTTAAAACAGGAACTGGTGAATCAGCAGGAAGTGGATACTCAGCATAATATTAAACATAAAGAAAAAAATTACAAAAGGAATGTCAATAATCCCTTCAGGGAAGAGCTTAAAAAAGACCTTAACAGATTTGAAAGCTCGATTCAGAAAAAATTACTCCCGGTTCTTTCCGCGTTTTTAACAGATCTTGCTGAAATATTATTTTATTCCAGGGCAAATGAAGTAATAACCGGGTGGACGGCTAAACAGTATTACAACGAAACAGATAAAACGCTTACAGAAGCGGTCAGCGGTTATCTTATACTTTTAAACAAAATTAACAACAATGTATTTTCCGAAAGGGAAGCGCAGATATTCACAGACACACTCCTGAGCAAAACAGGCATTAAGGAACGGCTTTTGCATTTAAGGAACATCAATGAACAAAAGCTGGATAATATAATATCGGCAGGCGCAGCATTTTATTGCTCCTGCAGGCCGGAAAAGCACGTACGGCATCTGCCGCAGGAAAATATAAATAAACAAAATAATGCCGGCGCTTTCCCTGCCGGGGATAAAAGCCGGACTATTTTAAAGAATACATTAAAAAGCCTTAAATACCTTGTTGAATTTTCAGGCAATAAAAAAGTTGATTATGTTTCGGTTGATCGGTCCAACAAATATTTGTTTTATTCCCCGGAAACCGGAAAGATTTTATTAAAGGATATTGCCGAATACTTAAAGGACTCTCTGGTGTTTATTATTGACTGGTTTTATATAGAATTGAAGAAGGATCCGGGTTTAATACGAATCCTCATCCTGCTTGCCGGATGTCTGCCGGATGTTATAAAATTTTATGAGCTTTTAAATACTGCAGAATCGGCCTCAGTTCAACCTGTTAACCGGAAAAAGAACATATGGGGGGAAGTTGAACAGTTCGTATCCAGGGATGTTGCGGACGGGCTTGTTGATACTATAAAATCTTTATGCATAGAATTAAGAGATGCCTTTGTTAAAACTATTATTGAAGTTGAATTCAATAAGCCGAAAAATTATTCTGTAATTCTAAAAAAAATAAATATTATTTATAATTCTTTTGAAGACTCGCAGAAAAAAATTAACGATGCAATGCGCAGGCTGTGAAGAAGGTTTTTTATATCACGGGATTTAAAATATATTAGCGGAACAGTATTTTTATCCGTTATTAATATATGTTCCCTTTATACTCCTATGATCCCTTTCTCAATATAAAAATCATATGCTTCATCAACAATATCATAAATGACATCAAAAGGGATTTCCCTGAATTCCGGATAATCCGCCAGCCGGTCAACAATCCTGAGAGATGAAACAGATCCATCCTGTGAAGTTTTGCCGAATTCCTCTACAAGAGCAAAGGCAAGCTTATCTGCAAATGCTTCAGAATCAATGGAATATTCGGAAAGAATGGGCCATATCATCATGGTAATGTCCGCAAGATATTCATTATAATCCTCTTTGTTATAACCGAGCTCCTTTGTAATAAACTCCGTCATTGAAAAAAGGATTTCCCTGTAGTTGAAAAAAGCAATGCGTTTCTTATTTAATTTTTTATCCGTGAATGCTGCAACATCTTCAATGGAAAACCTTTTATTGGAAGGACTGTGAATAAATTTCTCAACATGGTTGAACAGCTCTTTAATAATGTTTTTATCATATCTGCCTATGAGGCTTAATGCGGCAGTATAATATTTATTAAATATATCCTTCTTCATCAAACTCCTCCTGTTTGTTATAAATAGGGATTTATATAATTCTGTCCATTTAAATTTTATGAATTTTGTCCGAATTTCTGTAAAATATTTCGTAGCCTGCCTGAGTGGATCCCGGTTTAACAGATTAAACAAATTCCACTGCTGCATATATATTTCTTGCAATTTGCCGATAATACTGTTTAATCGATCAAATATATTTCTCGTATTGTATTTTTTTTATTTAGTGTTTCGTATCCGGGCAGAATTTTTTATATTCATTATATTATTAAAAGTTAACACAGAATATTATGGAAACAAAAAATGCATTTACGAACCGTGTAACCTTCCTCGATAATCTCCGCACCCTGATGGTATTGCTTGTGCTGATATTTCACTCCGGAGCAAGCTACAGTTTTGTTCCATTCTGGCCTTTCCATGATGCAAATCCAAGCAGCGCTATCTATGGATTCATGGGCCTGATCGATAATTTCGCAATGGCAATTTTATTTTTTATTGCAGGCTACTTTGCCCTTCAGTCAATGCAGAAAGGCAATCCCTGGCATTTCATTAAGGGCAAACTAATGCGTCTTGGGCTTCCGTGGCTGATAATAACGATCGTATTGCTTCCTATGCTCGATTATCTTCACTATTGGAACACGTCTGTGAATCAGGGACTGCAGGTGAGGGGATATGCCGAACACTGGTTTTTAAGCATGATAGAGATCGCCGGGTTCACAGTCGGCCGTATGAAGATGTCGGAATACCTCGATATGAGTGTGCATTTTTATCAGCGGTACATGTGGTTTGTTTCACTGTTATTTGCATTCTTTATGGCATTTGCCCTGCTGTATACTGCGAAAAATAAGCTTATCGGGGTACATGAGAGACCGGCAAATGATAAGACAGCTTCAAATAAGTCAGTGTTTTTTTCTCTGGCGCTTACGGGAATTTTAACAATACTGCTGTTCGCCCTGGCAAGAATTTTTATTTTTTCTGATTTTATGGATATGCTGAACGGATGGTTTTCACTTGGGAATATCATTCAGTTCCAGACCGGCAAGCTGATAATTTATGCCTGTTTTTTCGCACTGGGAGTCTTCGGATATTCAGAGAACTGGTTTACAGATTACAATGAATTCGGACGGCCGTGGATATGGGGGCTTGCCTGTTTCCTTCTGTTCGGCCTCATCGGATTTGTTGCGATGCACAAGACTGAAACAGTATCCATGGGATATTTAGCTGCGATAATCGTGCTCTATCCGCTATGGACGCTCTCATTTCTTGGCCTGTTCATATCGTTTGCTCTCAGGCACTGGAACCGTTCTACTCTCTTAAACAGAGATCTTGCAGACAATTCCTATAATATGTATCTTATACACTATATCATTCCAATGACCCTGCCGTTGCTTTTAAGCATATGGGGCGGCCCCGTGTTTGTTAAATTCGGTATCGTTGCAGCGGTTACGCTGGCGTTAAGCTATTGTGTCAGCCGTTACGTACTTAAACCTTACCCGCGTGCGGTAGTAATCGGGCTTGTCGGATTATCTGTCATACTGGCATTGGTGATGTAGATAATATCAGGTACGTCAGTACCGGGGGCTTGCCCCGGGGAATTTTATTTTCCTGCCATTGCACGGTCGATAATAAACAGCGGAATCCCGCATAAAAGCACACCTATACCAAGAAGCGCGCCGGTTCCTGAATATATCCCGATATCGGGCAGCAGAAAAATATATGATATGCTGTTATTAAGCATATACAGGCATATCAGGCAGAAGATAACCGGAGTAACAGGATAGAGCGGCACACTGAATACCCGCTGGGTTCCGGAGTCCTTTCTGCGCAGAACAAAGAGCGATAATCCTGCGAGCAGGAAGAAAAACCAGAACACGGGCGCAGTGTAAGCCACCATTGTTTCAAATCCTGTTTCCACACTGATGAATGCGCCGATGATTACCAGGGCAATAGCGATAAGGCTCTGTATAACGAGGGCAGCGACCGGAGTGCCTGCGGGCTCTTTCCATTGCCCAAGAAGCCTGAATATTTTAAAGTCGCGGCCGAGCGCGTAATTGCTGCGTGCTCCGGAAATAATAGTGGCATTCATTGTGCTCAGGACAGCGACTACAATACACAGTGTTATGATGGGAACGAATTCCGGGCCTGCTGCTGTACGCATCATGTCCTGGGCGATGTTGCGTGCTTTTGATGTTCCTTCAAGTCCCAGAATGTGAATATATGACCAGTTTACAAGCAGGTATATTGCAGTAATGGCCGTAATGCCTATAATGAGCGATTTTAGAATATTCTTTTCAGGTTCTTTTATTTCTGCGGAAACATAGGCGGATTCGTTCCATCCTCCGAACGCAAGAAGAACGAACACCATTGCAAGTCCGAGACCAGGCAGCGGCTGCGGAGCTCGTTCAGATGCAGCTGCCGCTGCAGGCGCAGGATTCCCCAGAATGCCTATCCCGATTACAGTAAGAAGTCCCAGAACTATACATACAGTAAAAAGATTTTGAGCCCATTTGCCGGGAACGATACCGCGGACATTGATCGAAGTAAGAATTATTATCGCGATCACAGCGTAAATTCCGGATGAATATGCGCCTAACGGCCAAACTGCGGAAAGGTAATCGCCCAGAAAAAATCCAAGATAAGCGATGGAGCCTGTCTGGATTACTGTCATCCTGGCCCATGCGAATAGAAATGACAGACAGTTGCCGAATGCCCTGTTAATGAAGAAGTAGTCTCCTCCTGCGTTGGGGTAGGTTGAAGCCAGCTCAGCATAGCATAGCGCGCCAATAAGAGACATTATTCCGCCTGCAAGCCATATAAGCATGAAGATCAATTCGTTTGAAGAGTTGCCCGCAACCATTCCGGGCAGTTTAAATATACCTGATCCGATAACAATACCGATGATAATAGCAATTACGTCAAAAAGCGAAAGGATCTGCCTGGGCTGTGTCTGGCTGCGCATAACTTTTATAAGCGTCAGAGATTAAAATATAATTGAGAATCCGGCAGAGGCTGAAAAAGATGTATAATGTTCTTTGTAATCAAGATCAACAAACCAGTCGTTGGCTATCAGCCACGAAAGCTTTGCAAAGAGCAGTATCCGGTCGGAAGCTTTTATAAAAAATTCTAGTGCCGGAATGAAAATAGTCATTACGTTGTCGCCTGCGGTGATTGCCCCATATGCCAGGTCAAACCTCATATCCGTAAGGGAATGATAAAAAAAGGAATAATAAAAACCGCCTGAGAAAATTGCGACTATATCCGATTTTTCTTCCTCAGTTACTCCGGGTATATTCGTTTCTTCAATTTCAAGATTTGTATATAATGCATCAATAAGAAAACCGAATTCTTTATAAACCTGTGTCCGGATATTGAGGCCTCCGCCAAAACCGGATCCATCTTTGATCGTATCCTCGAACAGATTATTTGCGTAAATATAGCTGAAATACGGGGAAACAATTATCATTCTGGGGGGGACTTTATATACGGTTGGTGAGCTGCTGGTACTCCTGGACTTTGTTTTTCTTTGTGCCATGACGGGCGCATTCGCAACTGTGAAGAAAATGATTAATAAAAATAAAATGTATATTAACGGTTTTGGTTTCATGTGAAACTAAGCTCCTTATAAGAATAGGAGCTATTTAATTAAATATTAAATAATATTGCAATAATTTTTCCCATAAAACGGTTTCAAATCAAAAAAATTTCCTTTATTATTGGATTTATTATAAAAAAATATTATATTATAATGATATAGGCCTATATATTTTTTCAATTATAAGAATATAAAAATATTTATCATTAAAGTTGTAATACTTATTTATGAAAATAAATTTATTATTGTTTATAGAACAGAAAAAATAAATGATTGTTTCGATTGATGACCTTATTAAACTCACTGAAACCTGCCCGAACGATTTTACTTTTATCCCGATAGAAGATATTATTTTAAAAAAGATGTATAAACCCGCATTGAAATTATGGGAAAAAGGCAACAGAATTCCTGAACAGAATTTTTTAAACATGCAGGAGGATGGCATAGAGAAAATAGATATATTGTTTACGAATTCATTGTATAAAATGCTGAATGTTTTAAATCCGGATAAATATAAAGATCCATGCGATTATAAGACTTTTATAGAAGTTGATAAAATAATTAGTACATTTAAAAAAGTAAACAGAGTGAGTAAAAGAAAACGGTATATTTCATTTTTATGCGAGATATATAACATAAATGATAACGGGTTCAATCCGGTTATTAATTTTAACGAGATAATCGATGACGATAAATGGAATTATATAAAAACGAAAATAGCTAAAATTAAAAAACACACAAAATTCCCGATCCTTTATAATGAAATCGGAATAATCATCTGTGTCGATTTAACAAAACAAAACGATAGTAATTTTATAGAAAGGTTTAAGAAGAACGCGGATATTTGTTCTTTACTTGTTCAGAAAAATCATAATAATGCAAATTTTAATATATCTTCCGAATTTAATGAACTGACGGATATCTGGACAGTAAATGAACCTGATAAACTGCTTGATACATACGTTGAGACAAACGCGAGATTGATAGTAATCGGGGACAGTTTAAATGAAACATACAGGTCAGCCCTTCTCAGGGTGAAGAATTATGATAAGTTTGCACGTTTTTTTGTTGCCAATAATATTGACCCCAACGATTCGCAGGACCTTCTGGAAAACATTAAAAACGCATATCACAAGAATAATTATACTATTGAGTAAATTCTTTTTTTATCAGCATGTCAAATTAACAGCTGAATAATTTTCTGTAGCTCCTGCTGCGTTTCATCAGCTCCGGGTGGGAACCGGAATCTTTTATAACTCCTTTTTCTATAAGATAAATCAGATCCGCATGACGGATAGTAGAAAGCCTGTGGGATACGATAACCGATGTCCTGTCCCTGAAAAGATAGTCAAGCGCAGCCTGTATAAGCGCCTCGGATTCCGAGTCAAGTGCTGATGTGGCTTCATCAAACAGAATTACATCTGCTCCGGCAAGTAAAGCCCTTGCAATTGAAATCCGCTGTCTTTCGCCTCCGGATAAAAGCGCGCCTCGTTCCCCGACTATGGTATTGTAACCCTGGGGCAGCTTTGTTATGAAATCGTGGGCATTAGCCGTTCGGGCAGCCTGTATGACGCGATTCATTCCGATATTTTGTCCGCAAGTCAGATTTTCCAAAACACTGCCGTGAAATAAAAACACATCCTGTGTCACGAGAGAAATTTTTTTTCTGATTGATGCCAGCGAGAATTGAGCAGCGTTTTTTTCGTCGAATGTTATTGTTCCTGTTGACGGCTGATATAGCGAAGCGATTAAATTTAAGATTGTTGTTTTACCTGAGCCTGATACCCCGGCAATACCGATTTTTTTTCCTTTGGGAATTTTTATATTAATATTATTTAAAACATTATCCTTTAAATATTTGAATGATACATCTTTAAACCGGATGGATTTTTTTATAGAGCAGGACTTTCCTGTTTCAAAAATTTCTTTCGGATAATCAAGGATTTTAAAAATTCTGCTGGATGCGGCTTCTCCTGCTTTGGCGCCGTTTACTGCATCTGATATATTTTTTATGGGTTCAAAAAGATTTAACACAATGAGTATAAAAAATATAAATTCTCCGCTGGTGATTATTCCATTGATTATCTGGTATCCGCCGTATATAAAGAGAGCTGTCGCTGCTACAGATGCGAGCAGTTCGACAACAGCGGGATTTAGATTCTGATAAATTCTTTTCTTGAGCTCTTTTATAAAAACAATATTATTAATGATAACAAATCTGCTGTTTTCATGTTCTTCCATACTGAAAGATTTTATTACCTTTATTCCGCTGAATGTCTCCTGCATGTGAGAACTTAAATCTGCAAAACTTTCCTGGATTTTTTTTGTATATCTTTTTACAAGATTGCCGAACAATGAAATCGGAAATGAGATCAAAGGAATCGTCAGTATAATAATAATTACCATTTTCCAGCTTATCAGCGACAGAATGACTATATTGGTAATAAGAAGAATAATTCCGGAAAATAAATTATAAATATCAGTGCTGAGCGCGGATGTAAGAGGTATTACATCAGTGGTTATCCGCGACATTAGTTCGCCGCTTCTGCTTTTATGAAAATAGTTAAACGGGAGTCTGATCAGATGCGCAAAAATATCATTTCTGATATTATATATTGCCTTATTGCCTATGTAAGAAAAAATAATCCGCGCGAGGAAGTCAAATAACCCTCTTATAAGGACAAGCGGTATGATCGCAAGAGAGATAATTAGTAAAAGCTCTTTTTTCGGCTTCTCCGATATGTATGCGTTGATTTTTTGCTTAACAGATATTATTGCTGCTTTAATCCTGTCAAACAGGTTTAAATTTTCATATGTTAAAAATTTTTGTTTTCCTTCAGGCACCGGGAGGGAGAAAGACTTATCGCCCGCAGTAAGAGTGTCGAATATCGGCACTACGGAATATATTGTCAAACTATTTGACAATGAAAACAGAAGGGATAATATTCCGGCTGAGATCAGTAAAAATTTATAGGGCAATATGTATTTTATTATTTTAAAATAATTCCGCATATTATTTCCGGATCAGGATTCTATGAACTGAGTATTATATAGTTTTTTATATAGGCCGTTTTTATTTAGTAATTCTTTGTGCGTTCCTTTTTCCGAAATGCCGGAATTTTCCAGAACTATTATTAAATCCGCGTTTGTTATTGTTGAAAGCCTGTGAGCTATCACGAATGAAGTTCTGCCCTTTAATAAATTATTAAGCGCATCCTGGACGAGTCTCTCTGAGACTGTATCGAGGGATGATGTTGCCTCATCCAGTATCAGAATAGGCGGATTGCGGAGTATGGCTCTCGCGATAGCTATCCGCTGTCTTTCTCCTCCTGACAGCATTATCCCTTTTTCCCCGGTTGCGGAATTATACTGATCCGGCATCTTCATAATAAAATCGTGGGCATTTGCCGCTTTTGCGGCTTTTATGATCTTTTCATGCGAAATATCCTTTTCGCCGTAAGCAATATTTTCTGCAATGGTTCCATTAAACAGGAATACTTCCTGTGCCACAATTCCGATTGAGTTTCTTAATTTTTTAAGAGGAAGCGATTTAATATCAATCCCATCGATTAAAATTGAACCTTCTGCAGGATTGTAAAACCTTGGAATCAGATCAAGAAGGGTGGTCTTTCCTGCTCCGCTCGCACCAACCAACGCGGTAGTTGTGCCTGCTTTAACAGTAAAAGAAATATTTTTCAATGTTAACTTTTTTGCAGATGCATATTTGAAAGAGATATTATTGTATGATATGGTCTTTTCCGGGATAATAATATCGTGTTTTTGTGTTTTATCCGCTAATTGTTTTGGAGATGAAGAATAATCCTCTTTTTCCGTGTCGATGATTTCAAATAAAACAGCGCCTGCAGCTTCGGCCTGTTTTATCTGATTATTCATATTCGCAATCTGTTTAATCGGATTCATGATAAAAAGGAATGTAAAAATAAAAAATAAAAATTCACCTTTTGTGTGCACTCCATGGATTGTTTTTGTTCCGCCGTAAATAAAGAGAAAGACAACAAACAGAGAAGCGATAATTTCTATTATATGAGGTCTGCCCGCATCAATCATCGATTTTTTTATTTTTTTGGTAAATAGTACCTTCGCATTTTTAATAAATTTTGCAATTTGAAATTCTTCCATCTGGAATACTTTAATTATTTTAATGCCGTCGATCGTTTCATGAACAATAGAAGAGATATCTGAAATTTTCTCCTGTTCAATTTTTGTGTATCTTTTGAAAATTCTGCCCATGAATACAATAGGAATGGTAATGATTAACAGCGCGATGAATGACATCAGAGTGAGTATTGTGTTAATATACAGAAGAAATCCTATATGCGTGATGACAATAAAGACATTAACAACGAACTTTCTTAATTGATTGCTGAGCGACCCTGCTATAAGGTCAGAACCGTAAATAATTTTTGAGATCAGATCTCCGGTTTTGCGTTTATGAAAAAATGATACCGGAAGATCAATTGCTGTTTTGTAAATAGATCTTCGTATATCGCGTATGGCGCCGTAACCCGCATATCCTATATAGTAAACAGCGGCAAGCTCTAAAAGTATTCTCAGAATAATAATACAAAGCAGGGCTGAAAAAATGTAGATTAAGAGATCAAATTTATCAATTTTTTTAAAAATGCCGTTAACAAATAATTTAAAGTTCGCCCTTGTTAAAATAAGTTTTTCTTTAATAGATTTTACATTATGCTGTTTTAAAATCCGGACTTCGTCTGGATTTATTTTAAGCTGATATCTTTCCAGCCCAGGTGTTAAAGTGTCGAATATCGGAACAACGCTGTAAAGCGTAAGGCCGTTTGCTATTGAAAAAAGAAAGGCTAACAGAGAACCTATAATAAATTGTTTTTTATAAGGCAGGATATATGTGAGTATTCTTGCAAAGATGCTTTTTTTCAACTTAGTTAATTAATATATTTATTTCTGTTGCAGAAAATCCGGTAAGTATGCTTATTTATGTAAAATAAAGAGTATTTCCAGTAAAGGATTAAACTGAATAAGATGGCTCCTTTTTAACAAGAATTTCCTTTATCTTTGAATCCCCTGCGGAAAAATATACGATATGGGATTCAAGAATTCTGTATTCGCTCATGAGCGTCAGGAATTCCTCTTTAAAATTAGTTTCAAGTACTTCGTTTTCATTTATCTGATTCTTCTCAACAAATATTGCTTTCATTTATTACCTTGTATTTTATTATTTTTGAAAATATTGAAACATATATTAAAGTTTGTTCTTTTCAACTGATTCCAAAATTAGTTTGGAAATGATTTTTTGTCTACACATTTAATCATTAATTAAAAAAAAATGGTTATTCATTTAGCGGTAGTGACTATATTTGTTGTATCTTTACGGATATTTGTTATTCACTTTTCAGAAAAGATAAGAATTTATTTTCAATAACATGATAATATAAAAATTCTTTTTTACGATTGACTTTTTGCTGTCTTTTTTTATCAATATCTTTAATGATTTACAGTAGCATCTTTGGCCAGAGGTATTTTTTAACAAAGTTGTATTTTATCCTCGATGGATCAACTTTATTTTTTCAACGAATTGGATGCATCAATTATAAGGTTCCGGTATAAAGAATGTTTTATTTAAAAAGAACAAATTTGTTTTTATTAATCGTGTCATTTATAACGATAATTTTTTTTATCAGCGATTTATTTGCGTATAAAATATTCGAATTTACAACAGTAAGCGATGTAGTAAAAAAAGTAAGAAAAAAATTTACAGAAATGGAATCTTACCAGGCGGATTTTAAAATTGTATCGGAAAAATCGGGAAGTAAAGCATATAAAAACGGAAGAATTACCTATAAAGCAGCAGATAAAATGCTGATTGAATTTTCAAATCCTTCTGGGCAGAAGATTGTTTCGGATGGAAAGAGAATGTGGGTATATATCCCGTCCCTGAACGTGGTAGCCGAACAGGACCTGAAATCTGATTCCGCATCGTTATTTTCGGCTGCAACAGGCAGCGGACTGAGAAGACTTTTTTCGAAATATCATTATAAATTCGCTTCAAAAAATCAGCCCGAAAAACAACCTGACGGATCCATGCAATATACTCTTTTTTTAAAGCAAAGAGAGTCCAGAAGCGGATTCCGCACCATTAAGCTTTGGATATCTGAAGATTTTTTAATTAAAAAAGCCAGTGGTGAAAGTTCGACTGGAAAAACAGTAGAAATTATTTTTAATAATATAAAAACAAATCTTGTCCTGTCCGGCGGGATGTTTCAATTCGATATTCCTTCACAGGCCAGAATAATTAAAAATCCCCTTATATCCGAGGAGTAGCGTCAAGTGGAAAAAATTGGTGAAAAGCTGAAAAATGCCCGTGAGCTAAAGAAACTGACAATTAAAGATGTATCAAAAGAGACAAATATCAGTCCCAGATATTTATCAGCTCTTGAAGAAGAGGAGTTCGATAAGATCCCGGGTGAACCGTATCTTTTAGGTTTTTTGCGGAATTATGCAGAGTTCCTTAAAATGGATGGCGACGAGATTATTCAGAGCTATAAAGGATATAAAATTGGTGAAAGCGCGACCCCTCTTGAAGAACTGACAAAACCGACACGGGTATTTGCCTTACCTTCTTTTCCCAATATTTTTACCAATAATAAAAGGATTCTTTATGTTGCCGGTGGTGCAGTGATATTGATTTTAATTATCTGGTTTTTTTCATCTATGTTATCCAATGATGTTAAGGTAAATGATGATGATTCAGTTGCAGATATTAAGAAAGAATATACTGCAGCCAAAGATTCTCTGAACAATGAGAATATACGAAATCTCACCCTGACCGATGACAGAGGCTACATATTGGTTTATAAAAATGAAACAGTTCAATTCCTTGTTGAAAACAAAGAGGTTATGTTTCTTCTAAAAGATATTAAAGATAATGCAGTAGTTGTGGAACTGATTCCCGGGAATCAGTACGAAACCCTTGAAATTGAAAAAACACAAGCCATATTGGTAAAAGATTCTCCCAGAGAAGTAATACTGACTCTAAAAGGTTTGACCGAAAACAGGGCAAAAATTTTTGTTATGCTGGGTAAAAGGACAGAATCTGCCGCAACTGATTTGCAAAAGGATATTGCGGCTGAGAGTTCAGCAGGTACTTCGATTGTTGCTCAAAACAGGAAAAACCTGAAAATTATTTTTGAGGCGGAATTTCTACGTAAGACTTATTTGGAACTGTATCTGGACGGTATGCAGAAGAAGAAGGGAATTATACCTGCAGGCATAAAGGAAAGATGGGAAGCATCAGAATATATTCAGTTAAAAATCGGGAATGCCGGAGGGCTTAAAGCAAATATCAACGGCAAAACGTATACCTTCGGGCTGCCTGGACAGGTAGCAAATAAGATAATAACATGGCAAATGGACCCGAAAACCCCTAATCTTTATCATATCGTGATTAAAGACTGGTAATAAAAATCAACTTGCCTACAAGCTGTTTTTTCTTTTGAGAAACGGAAATTATAAATGACCGTTCTGTTGCTTTTTTAAGTTTTTTAAGGATTTATCCCCGCCTGTCGGGCGGGATGGATTGCAAATAATTAACCAGGATATTTAATTGAATATACCTAATACACTGTCAATATTAAGAATTGTACTAATCCCTCTTTTCCTGTATCTTATCTTCATCGCCAGAGTTGAGGAAAGAATATGGGCGCTTGTCGTATTTATTATTGCTTCCCTGACTGATCTTCTGGATGGATGGAGCGCGCGTAAATTAGGCCAGGAAACAGCTTTAGGAAAATTCCTTGACCCTTTAGCGGATAAGTTTCTGGTTCTTGCCGCGCTGATTGCTTTTCTTTTTCTTGATCCTCTGGTTCCTGTATGGATGATACTTGTAATCATTCTTAGGGACGTGCTGCTTACTCTTATGAGATATATCGCAATAAAAAGGAATTCAACTCTTAAGACAACAAGATTCGGCAAGGTCAAAACCGCATTTCAAATGGTTTCCATTATAATCATTATTATGGTGCTGATAGTAAGGAGTTCCATGGGCCATCTTGCAGTTAAGACCTCTTATGATGATATTATGAAATTCAATCAGGTATATGAAATTATTACTTCTGAAATGCCGAACAAATGGTTAATTGTTGCTCCATACTGCCTTATGGCATTAGTCACCTTATTAACAGCTCTTTCCGGCATCAGATATATTGCTACAAACCGGCACTTGTTTTTACCTTCTTCATTTAAAAAGGATAAATCGAAAAAATAATGCGGTGGAAGGAATTTTTATTCACAGGTCTGTATACCGGGTATTCTCCAATAGCTCCGGGGACAGCGGGAACTCTCCTTGCTGCGCTTATTTATATAATTGAATATATAATCTTTAAGACAGATTGCGGAATAGTCAATTTGATTCTGGTTCTTGTCCTGATTTATCCTTCGATAAGGTTAGGGGATGCAGGTGAAAAATTTTTCAATACAAAAGATCCGTGCGAAATAGTGCTTGATGAGATGGTGGGTTTATGGATTTCATTACTATTTTTGCCGTTCAGCTGGAAGCTTGTTTTACTTGCCTTCATTATTTTCAGGATAATAGATGTTATTAAGCCATACCCTATAAGAAAAACGGAAAATTTAAAGGGCGGACTGGGAATTATGCTAGATGATTATCTGGCCGGAATCTATACAAACATCATAATACGGCTTATATTATTGATTACCGGAATATTCGATCTAAAGATTTTATAATAATATTATTAAATAAGCAATATCTTTTATATGAAATCAAAGATTATTATATAAAGCGATCCGATAAGGAAGAATATGTCCGTTAAGAGAAATTATTTATTTAACACAAATAAATTAAATTACGTTAAAGGCGACAAGCCGGATGTAGATTGCATTTTGTGCACGATTGCCGAACGATCATCTAAAACAGAACTTCTGGAAGTTTACAGGACAAAAAAATTTATAATATCCGTAAATCTTTATCCGTATAATCCGGGACATTTAATGATTTTTCCCATAAAGCATATTGAAGACTATGGAAAACTTACCGATAAGGATGCTCTGGAGATGCATAGGCTTACTGTAAAGACGCTTTCAATTTTAAAAGATGAATTCAATCCTTCCGGATTTAATATCGGATACAATATCGGCAAATTCAGCGGAGCAAGCATTCAGCATATTCATCAGCACATTGTTCCCCGTTACGGTAATGAAGCCGGCTTTATAGATATACTCGCCGGAACAAGATTATTTGTAATCGATCCTGTTGAGATAATGAATAGATTAAAGAAAAGATTTATTGCATTAAAACCAAAAAGATAAAACAAAAAATTACTAAAGAATAAAAGATGAATACAGCAGAAGTATACGCGGTGGCCTTGTCTATTTGTTCTTCTCCTGCGTTAAATCGGATCTGGGATTCAATACAGCTATTTAAGCCTGAGGATTTGTACAAAAAATTGTTAAAGACCCGCGGACTGGAAACGCAGGGTTTTATACAGGCGGAATATCCGGCTGATCCGCTTGCCGGAGCGGAAAAAATATGCGATGAATGCAGAAAAAAAAATATAAATATATTAACTTACTGGGATGACCGGTATCCGAAATTTCTCAGGGAAATATCCAGGCCACCGATAACGCTTTACTGTAAAGGCAATCTCACGGACGAAAAGTCCTTAGCTATTGTCGGCACAAGGAAGGCCGATAAAAAATCGTCGGATATAGCCAGGCGTCTGTCATCCGAATTATCACAGGCCGGATTCACTATAGTAAGCGGAATGGCAATCGGTATAGACAGGGAGGCGCATCTCGGTGCATTAAAAAACAACGGTTCCACTATAGGCGTTCTTGCTAACGGCATTGATATTGTATATCCTTCATATAATAAAGATATATATTCTGCGATCCTGACTTCGGAAAAGTCATCTTTGATTTCGGAATATCCTCCGGGAATCTTTGCCGGCAAGTGGACTTTTGTCAGAAGAAACAGGATAATCAGCGGATTGGCACTTGGGACCGTAATCGTGAAAGCAGCACAAAAGAGCGGCGCACTTATTACAGCCCATCATGCGCTGGAACAGAACAGGGAAGTCTTCGTGTGTCCAGGATTCGCCTTTGACAGCTCTTACGATGGATGTAATGAACTGATAAAAAGCGGGGCAATCCTTGTTTCATGCACTGAAGATATTTTAAAAGAGTTATCCGATTACAAAGACAGGATCGCGGCAATGGAAGGCAAGACTGCGATTGTGGAAATGTCCGTAGCAGCCTCCCCCCGGAATCCAGATTCTCCGGATTTATTTCAAAAAACAGCCGCTTTAAAAGAACGATATTCTCAAAATTCGATTGAAAGCAAAATCTTAAAGATTCTCGCCAATGGAGAAACAGATATTGACAGCATTGTAAGGCTTTTGGATCATAGTGCTAACGAAATTAATGAAGCCATTGTTCTCATGGAATTATCCAGCGATATATCCAGAGACGGAAACATGATATCCATATTCTAATATCGCGATAGAAATAACCGAACCTGCCTGATGCAAATGCCCTCATCTTTATATTTTTTTCTAAGACAAATAAATTAAAATACGATAAGTAATCCGAGGGGGCAATAAATGAAAATCAAATATGTATATATTGCATTTATAATAATATTGCTGGTCATTTCCATAGCTCAAATTTTTTCCATCCCTCCCTATGCCGGAAATATATTTTCTGTATATAAGTCTGGATACTTTAAGGAACTTGATAATGGTTTTCAGACATATGCCGATTCATTCCTCAATATTAAAATGATGAGCCGTCCTGTATATGCATGGATTTTTCTAAAAGATATGCAGAAAAAAAACAACATGAATATCAGGGTTTACAATAATAAAGGTCTTGAAGTGCAGGCCCCGGGGGAAACCAGAATTTCAAATGATGATAATGTATTAAAAATCCTTAATTCGCTTGATCCTAAAAGTTTTTCGCGGGTTATTGATAATAGATATTATTCTGCAATACCGGTTTTTATCGAAGATAGATGCAGATTCTGTCATACGAATATAAACAGGAAAAACATAGCAGGTGTAATTACATTTGAAAGGGATTATGATGCTCATATTTATTATTCATCGGAACGCGTTATAATTTTTGTTTTAACCTCGCTTGCCCTGTTAATACTATTGTACTACATTATAAAATGGGATCCGGCGAGGGCCGTAAAAGAATTGTTTGACAAATCAAAATGAAATGTATGCTTTGACTGATTTGAATTATATATGCCGAGGATAGCTTAATGAAAAATGAAGAAAAGACTCTTGTTATTGTTGAATCACCGTCCAAATCGAAAACAATAAATAAATATTTGGGAGAAAAGTATATAATTACTTCGTCGATGGGCCACATTATTGATCTTCCGAAGTCAAGACTGGCAGTTGATGTAGAAAATGATTTTACTCCTGAGTATATAACAATAAGAGGTAAGGCCAAGATATTAAACGGCCTGAAAAAAATGGCTTCACAGGTGTCTAACATTCTGCTTGCCACTGACCCCGACAGGGAAGGGGAGGCTATCTCGTGGCATTTATCCAACGCTCTTGGACCGAAAAATAAAAATATTAAACGGATCGTATTCAACGAAATAACTGAACCTGCCATAAAGGAAGCTGTAAAATCTCCGAGAGAAATCGATTACAGCCTTGTTAATGCCCAGCAGGCCAGAAGAATACTGGACAGGATTGTGGGCTACAACATCAGCCCTCTTCTATGGAAGAAGATCAAAAAAGGGCTCTCTGCAGGCAGAGTCCAGTCCGTAGCTCTCAATGTTATATGCGTCAGGGAAAAAGAGATAGATGAATTTAATCCTGTGGAATACTGGTCTATAGATATTATCTTTAAACATAACGGGAAAGAATTCACCGCTTCTTTTTATTCTTATAAAGGCGAAAAATTTAAACTCGATAATAATGAAGCAGCTCAAAAAATTCTTGATGAATTAAAAGACAAAAATTTTATAGTTAAAGGTGTACAAAAGAAGGAAAGAAAACGCCGCGCATCAGCGCCATACATAACCAGCAGGATGCAGCAGGATGCGGCCCAGAAGCTCTCCTTTACATCCGGCAAAACGATGATGATAGCACAGCAGCTGTACGAGGGTGTGGAACTTACAGGAGAAGGTCCGGTAGGACTGATAACATATCTTCGTACAGATTCCACAAGAATTTCGGACTCTGCTTTAAAATCTGTGCGTGATTATATTGCAGGCAATTATAAGCAGGAATATCTTCCTGACCAGCCGAATTCGTATCAGAATAAGAAAGGTGCGCAGGATGCCCACGAAGCTATAAGGCCGACTGATGTTTTGCGTACACCTGAATCCATAAAGAGCAATCTTACAAAGGATCAGTATAAGTTATATAGTTTAATATGGAAAAGATTCGTCGCCTCGCAAATGACGCCGGAAGTATCGGAAGTGGTCAGCATTGCTATTACAGCCGGAGATATTGAACTGAGAGCAACGGGCAGCAGAGTTTTGTTCGACGGATTTACTATTGTTGAAAAAAATGATAAAAGCAGGAAGTCCGATCTGCCGGATTTAAAAGAAGGGGATGAACTCACAGCAACGGAGATAAACCCTGAACAGCATTTTACAAGTCCGCCGCCGAGATATAACGATGCAACGCTCGTAAAATTTCTTGAGGAATCCGGAATCGGCAGGCCGTCAACTTACGCATCAATAATCAATACTTTAATTAGCAGATATTACATTACCAGATCCGGACGGCAGTTGTTGCCAACCGTGCTAGGCAAAATAGTTAACGATATTGTTTCCGTTCATTTCCCTTCACTGGTTTCAATAGGCTTCACCGCAGATATGGAAGAAAAGCTTGACCTTATCGAGGAGTCGAAATTTGACTGGGTGAATATGTTAAAGGATTTTTATCCTCCGTTTAAACAAACAGTTGATGATGCAGAAACTAAAATCGAAACAATGAAAGGTATCCTCGATGAGGAAACCGACATTAAATGCGAAAAATGCGGTAAGACAATGCTGAAGAAGCTCGGAAAATTCGGATTTTTTCTCGCATGTTCAGGATTTCCTGAATGCAGAAATGCGAAGTCGCTTCCTCTTGGCAAATGCCCTAAAGACGGCTGCGACGGAGATGTGGTAAAGAGATCTTCGAAAAAAGGCAGGCCATTCTACGCCTGTACCAACTATCCGCAATGCGATTTCATTACAAGAGAGAATCCCTCGGAAAAATCATGCCATAAATGCGGGAAACTCTTATTTACCAAAAACATTAAAGGTAAAGGCCAAATGCTTCATTGTTTAAATGAGAATTGCGATTTCAAAGTAGAACTGTTGGATGAAGATATCGTAAATGGCAATGGTAATGGTAATAGCAATGGCAATAATAGTAACGGGGATAAACAATGATTGCCGAGATTGATGATTTTCTCGATTATCTTAAATTTGAAAAGAATTCATCACTAAAAACAGTTGGCTCATATAATGATGATCTGATTCAGTTATATAAATTTTTTATTGGGGAGAGTAATGACTCAATTGATTTAAGTTCTTATGAGATTAATGTCAAAGTTGTTAATGACGATGTTGATGTTAAATCTATAGGAAAAGACGATATTACGGCTTTTATTGAATTTTGTTATGATAGAGGCTTAAAAAAATCTTCAATTTCAAGAAAAATAGCATGTTTTAAATCTTTTTTTAAATATATATATAATCAGAATTTAATAAATAAAAATCCTGTTATAAAAATATTATTTCCGAAACGAGAGAGAAATATTCCGAAATTCTTGCATTATAATCAGATAGAAGCCTTGTTTAAATTTAAGCTGGAAAATTTTTTTGATTATAGGGACAGGGCTTTGCTCGAGGTTTTTTATTCATCAGGCGCAAGAGTCTCTGAAATTGCTTTTGCGGATTATGAAAATCTGGCTGTTGACAGTGGTATCCTGAAGGTTCATGGGAAGGGTGATTCAGAAAGAATGGTCTTTCTTACTGTCAACGCGGTCAAATGGCTGAAGATGTACCTTGAGCAAAGGAGAAAGGAATTTGGCGAAGTTAAAGGTCCTTTGTTCATTAATAATAAAGGCAGGCGAATAACCGTAAGAGGTATCTTCTATATCATTGATAAAAGGTATGCCGCAAGCGGGCTTGCCGGAACTATTTCCCCTCATACATTGAGACACAGTTTTGCGACAGAGCTTTTAAATCAGGGTGCGGATATACGGGCAATACAGGAAATGCTGGGGCATAAAAATATTTCAACAACTCAGATATATACTCATACAACAAAACAAAGGTTAAAGAGGGTATATGAAGAGTTTCATCCTCATTCATCGCATAATTACGGGAAACAATAAGGGAACCTCTAAAACCTGATTTTTACAGCAATTTGTTCTCAATATTTATATCAAAGTTTAATTATTAGAGGTAACCATAAAAGTATTTCCAAAAATTTATATTTGATATAAAATGTTTTACAGAATAATATTGTCTGAGTATGGGCATAACCTGAATTTAATTTTGAGTATGTCCGAATATTTTTTATTACTTTACAGGATGCGGTCGAAGTATTTTTAATAGTATAATCCGCTGAAATATGAATTATACTTTAAGCAGTAAATTCATTTCCATGGAAGGTTATTAATTTCTGTATTAAATATCTCTTCTTACCGGCAGGAATTGAAGCTTCAACTTCTTCGCCGACGGTTCGGTTGTTCAGTGCGGCGCCGATAGGAGAGTTCGCGGATATTTTCCCTTCTGATGGTTTTACTTCGTTGGGATGAACAAATGTAAATTCAATCATTTCATTATTATCAATATCCAGCACCGTAACTCTGGATCCGTAACCGACTTTATTCTCCTCGATTTGTGAAATATTAATATTGCTTAACTGGCTTAACTGGCTGTTAAGCTGGGATAATCTTGCTTTTACAAAAGACTGTCTTTCCCTTGATGCGTGATAATCTGCATTTTCCTTTAAATCACCGTATGATCTTGCCTGTGCAATTTTTTTCGGCAGTTCAACTTTAAATTCATACCTTAGATTTTCCAGTTCTTCTTTTATCTTTTGTTTTTTTTCTTCGAGGGTTTCACTCATTACATTGCTCCGCTCTTTTTGATTTTTTATGCGGATAAAATACTTACAGTAATTTTATAAATATGCAAGCACTTTTTAAAAATGCCTGTGAAGCTATTTGCTGGAATATCTGTTATTTAAACTTTTGATTTTGCCCTGTATGTCTTTTCCATTTTCAGCAGAATTTTACCGAATTCAATGCTATGCTTTCTCATTGCTTCTGCAGATGCTTTGGCATTCCCTGCTAAAACTGCTTTTACAATGGCACGATGGCTTCCGGGGGGATGAATACTATATGGCGGCTGAGGGTTAACAATTTCAATAACCTTGTGAGTAAGACGCATTGAGGATATCAGAATAGCTTCATAAAACCGGTTGCTGCACATTTCCGCTAAAATTCGATGCACGGCAGTCCTGTATTTAATATCATCTCTAAGCGATCTTAGTGATAAGTCCGGCAGATCTTCGGACTGTATTGCTGTCTGTAAGCGTTCAGCATATTCCGGTGTAATTGCCAATGCAGCTAACCGGGCAATTTCCGGTTCGATCAGCAGCCTGACATTATGAAGTTCCGGGATCGAAATTTTATCAGATAAGAACAGATCCAAAAAGGCGTCGGAGAGATATTCAAAAGTCAGGTCGGTTACAAATGTACCACCTGTAGCTCCCTGTTTAATAATGACAAACCCGGTATTTTCAAGTGTGCGGAGCGCTTCATGAATTGCGACGCGGCTGACCTGAAATTCTTTTGCTAAATCTCTTTCAGGAGGGAGTTTGCTGCCTGGAGTGAAATGACCCTGCACAATGAATTGTTTGAGCTGTGCAATAATTGCTTCTGAAACGCGAACTTGCCGTCCAATTGGTTTAAAAGTAGCCATTACGCCTCCTGATAAGTATAAAATGTAGAAAGTAAGAAAAAAATGTCAATACAGATTCTTTAACCATTGAAAGACTTTCTTCGACAATATGCAGTATAAGTGTATATTTGCAGTATTTACTCAAAGTAAGTTAATTATTTTTAGTGTGATCCAGAGCCGGACATTATTTTAAATCAATTATTATTAGTCCAATAAAATATTTAAATTAAAAATTATTCATTGGACTAATAATTAAGCCATTGATATGTTATTCCAATTGACGTTATAATGGATTTTTAACAGATTATTGTATGTATATATGTAGAATAAGCCGTTATTTTGCAGTATAGCGGGATTCAATATTGAATATTGGTATTTATTTATCATACACCAGATAAAAAACGCTTGACTGCATCAATAATTAAAATAGATTAGCAGGAAAATAAAAACTGTATTTTAAATACAGCACCATTTACTATAAAAAGTAAGGAGGATTTTTTATGAAAAAAGTTGTTAGTATTACAGCTTTAGTATGTATGGTAGCAGCAGTATTGCTGACGGTTGTTCCGCTCAATGCAGCAGATGCAATGAAGCTCAGAATTACGGTTATGTGGCCGCCGCAGCATCCAATAACTAAACTGCTTGTTGAGTGGGGTGGAGAAATTGAAAAGGCAACATCCGGAAGGATAACTACGGCTATGTTCCCGAGCAACACACTTTCACCGCCGATGCAGGTCTATGACAATACTGTAAAAGGAATTGTTGATATCGGAACCTGCTTATTGGCATATTCTCCGGGAAGGCTTCCTCTTTCCGAAGTTCTTCAGCAGCCTCTTGGATACAGGAACGGGTATCAATCAACAATATGTGCCAACGAATATTATAAGAAATTTCAACCAAAGGAATTTGATGATGTGAAGGTTATGTGGCTTCATGCTGCAGCACCGGGTTTTATTTTTACAAAAAATCCTGTTAAAAAAACTGCTGACATAAAAGGTTTTAGAATTAAAGCCAATGCAGAGAATACAGACATTGTCCTTGGCCTTGGCGCTTCTCCGGTAACCATGCCTGTTACAGAAACATACGACGCTCTTTCAAGGGGCATGATAGACGGATGTCTTTTCCCTATTGAAGCATTACAGGGTTTTAAAATCGGTGAAGTTGTAAAGACCATAATTGAGAATTATGGAATATCCTATGGTACTTCTATGTATGTTGTTATGAACAAGGATAAATGGAATTCAATATCTCCTGCAGACCAGAAAGAGATAGAAAAGCTTAATGCAGTTTATGTCGAGAAATTAGGCAAACTCTGGGTTGCTATGGATAATAATGCAAAAAAATTCGCTGAAAGTAAAGGCGCTAAATTCCTGAAGGTTTCCGAAAGGGAAATAAGGGCAACAGCTAAAAAGATGCGGCCTGCATTAGATAAATACCTCGCGATGACTAAATCCAAAGGGGTTCCGGGCGCACAAGCATTAAAATTCTGTCAGGACTTTTTAAAGATAGCAAAATATAAAAACTATAAATAATGTTTAGTTTTAATTAAAGGGCTGTAAATAATACAGCCCTTTTTTATTTTAATATATTTATAAATCCTGATTTGAAAAGATTTTAGAATAAAGACCATGATATGGTTTTTTTGGTTTTGTTTTGTTATAAATTTGGAGGTGGAAGATGAAGCGTTTTTTGGAAGGTATAATTAGTATTGATAAATTATTATATATTATTGCCGGTGCTGTTTTATGTTGTATGGTTATTTTAACCCTATGTGATGTTATTTTAAGAAATCTTGGCAGTCCGATTACCGGTTCCATGGAAATTATGCAGTATGCCGGTTGTATTGTATTCAGCTTTTCAGTCCCTTATGCTACATGGAATAAAGCACAGATATTTGTAGACTTAATAGTGGAAAAGCTTAAGTCTGATAATAAAAAAATCCTGAATATTATCACCAGAATAATTGGTATTGCTTTGTTTCTTTTTATAGCATATAACGCTATAGTATATGGAATTGATGTGAAAAAAACAGGTGAGGCTACAGCATATTTTAGAATACCTTATTATCCCTTTGCATATTTAATTGCATTAGCTTTTATATTCCAGGGCTTAACAATTTTTTATGATCTAGTGCAGACGGTCAAAGGAGGGGAAAAATGAGTGATGTAGCAATTGGTGTATATGGTATAATTATTATGCTGGCTCTGTTTTTAACAGGCCTGGAAATGGCATATTGTATGGCCTTGGTCGGATTTTTTGGTTTTACTTTTCTAATGTCATTCGGAGCAGCCTCAAATCTTGTAGTTAAGGATTTCTGGGACACTTTTACGGTATATTCATATACGGTTATTCCTCTTTTTATTCTTATGGGGCAGATCGCGTCAAACGCAAACATTGCAAAAAGGCTTTATTTGGCTGCTCATAAATGGGCAGGCCGGATACCAGGCGGCCTGGCAATGACTACAGTAATAGGCGCGGCAGTTTTCAAATCAATGTGCGGCTCATCTCTGGCGACAATAGGGACGTTTACAAGTCTCGCTATTCCGGAAATGGACCGCTATGGATATAAAAAGGAACTTTCTACAGGCACGGTTGCCTCGGTCAGCACACTCGGTATGATAATGCCTCCGAGCAATGTGCTTATTATCTACGGTCTCCTTGTAGAGCAGTCGATTGGTAGGTTATTCATTGCAGGGGTTATTCCTTCAATAATAATTGCCTTTCTTTTCATGGCTGTAATATGGACATGGGTAACCTTAAAACCTGAAATAGCACCAAAGGCTGAAATAAAAGCAACATGGAAAGAGAAGTTTTTGTCGCTTCCTAATTTTTTAGTAGTTTTTATTATTTTCGGTGTTGTTATAGGCGGAATGATAACCGGATTTTTCAGCCCCACTGAAGCAGGAACTATCGGCACTGTGGCAATATTCATTCTTGCCCTGGTTCAAAGGGAAGTTAATTTCAAGATGATGGTAAAGTCCTTTGATGAATCTCTGAAAATTTCCATAATGACACTTATGCTCATAGCAGGATCTTCAATATTCGGCCATTTCCTGTCAATAACCGAGATCCCTATGATTGCGGCTAACTGGGTAGGAGGACTTGCAGTCCCGGGATTTGTAGTCATGATAGCAATAATTCTCATATATTTGATTGGCGGTTCGATCATGGATGATTTGGCATTTATGATCGTAGCGACTCCGATATTCTTCCCGACTGCTATGGCGCTCGGTTATGATCCGATATTTTTTGCTATCATAATATGCGTAACAATCATGATCGGCGGGCTTATACCGCCAATGGCAATATATGTATTCATTTTGTCAAATATGACAAAAATTCCGTTCGGAACAATATATAAAGGAGTTCTTCCTTTCCTTATTGCCCTTGTCGTAGCTCTGATACTTTTATTTGTATTCCCGCAAATCGCGTTATGGCTCCCGAATTTAATGATGGGCGTTGGTTAGTATTTAAGCAGGAGAAAGTTAATAAAAATAAATTAAATTCACATTAAGAATGAAGCCTGTCAATTTTATAGTTGACGGGCTTTTTATTTAAAAATTATTTGAATTACAACAGTATTACAATCTGGAACGATTATCTGTAAATCTTCTGCTGGGGAAATAAATTTAAATATCTGCTTTATTTATTTTATATTTTAATCAGGTTTTACCCCGGCCTGTCTAGCTGGGTAAATTGCTGATTATTTTTAAAAATCAATTTATAATTATTCAAATGAAAAAAGTTAATAACATACTGAAAGATAATGAACGGATTATTTATCGCGCGAGGCTTCATTGGGGAATGCTGCTCGGACCGATAATAGTTGTTTTTTTCGGATACCTTATGATTGGTTCAAAAGGGCCTCAGGTAATCGCAGTTTTTGCTTTTGGCCTTATATGGGGTCTTTTTGCTTATATTAATCTACATATATCTGAAATAGTATTAACCGATAACAGATTGTTGATCAATGTCGGTTTTCCGATAAAAAAGTTTTTTGATATTCCGCTTATAGATATTACACACTTTGATTTTTATCAGCCTTCTTTAGGTACAATGCTGAATTTTGGTAAGATAATTCTTGTAAAAAAAGATAAGAAAAAGAAGGCTTTCAGGTTTATTGATTCTCCCGCAGTATTAGTGCAAGAGGTACATAAGCAGGCAATGGTGGTAAGGGGAAATGAAAAACCTGCTGCAAAGACTGTAAAAAAAACGAAAATTAAATAAATTGGGGTTTTACAAATGGCTAAAATTAAAAGAGCGATTATAAGCGTATCAGATAAAGCAGGTGTTGCGGATTTTGCAAAAGAACTGGATGCTTTCGGTGTTGAGTTTCTCTCTACAGGAGGAACCGCAAAGATGCTTAGGGAAGCAGGGATCAAGGTTAAAGATATTTCAGAATATACAGGATTTCCAGAAATGCTTGACGGCAGGGTGAAAACTCTTCATCCGAAGGTTCACGGGGGACTGCTTGGCGTCCGGTCAAATCCCGAGCATATAAAAGTAATGAAACAGCACAATATTGAAAATATTGACATGGTAATTATTAATCTTTATCCATTTAAACAGACAATATCTAAAAAAGGATGCACTCTGGATGAAGCTATAGAGAATATTGACATCGGCGGGCCCGCAATGCTAAGGTCCGCAGCGAAGAATTTCGAGTCCGTAACGGTTATTATAGATCCTGCGGATTATAAAACAGTGCTAGATGAGATGAAGAGGAACAACGGCGAGGTATCCAGAAATACAAATTTCAGACTGGCTGTCAAGGTATTCAAAACAACCCATGAGTATGACGGAATGATAAGCAAATATTTAGAAGAAAATCTTTTAAAATAATACGAGATCACATTAAAAATATTTATTACTTTAAAAATTCTATCTGGTTTTAAGGCAGTAAATTCAACAGAGTGTTTTTAAGATAGCTTCAGGAATTATTTTTCAATACCATTCCTTGCTATGACTCCATTGTTATAATAATGTTTTATTTCCGTCATTTCCGTGACAAGATCGCATAAACTGATTAAATGCTGGGGAGCTCCTCTGCCAGTAAGAACTAATTCTTTGTTTTCCGGTTTTTGTTCTATAAGTTTTACGATCTCATCCAGTGTAATAATTTTAAAATGTAAAGCTGTGACAATTTCGTCAAGAATGACAATATCATATTTGTTTTCACTAATAACCTCATATGATCGTTTCATTGCGTTTCTTGCAAGTGAATAATGTTCTTCAAAAGTATCATCATTTATCATACAGAATTTTTTACTTCCGTATTGTTCAATTGAAATATGACTCTTTAATTTTGATATCGATTCTATTTCACTGTAATGCTGGCCTTTCATGAACTGGATTATTATAGTATTCAGCCCTGCGCCGAACGCCCTTAGAGCAAGGCCGAGCGCAGCAGTTGTCTTACCTTTGCCATTGCCTGTGTATAATTGTACGTATCCTTTTTCTAACATTATTAAATTCTCCGGATTATAATTATTAGACTCTATTATTTTTTATTTTGTTAAGAGTGTGTCCTAAACCCTATTTTGAATTATAAAACAATTTATTTGCTGTAATTACTAATGCCCTAAGCCCTATTATTTTGGAACAGGGTTTTGGGACGCACTCTTAATACTTTCTATAATAAAGATCGTTGCCATGTATATCATTTATAACAATTACAGGGAAATTTTCCACTTCCAGTTTGTAGATAGCTTCGGCTCCCAAATCCGGATAAGCAACTATCTCGGCTTTCTTAATCTTTTTTGAGATTAAAGCGCCTGCACCACCTGTTGCAGCAAAATACACAGCTTTATATTTTTTAATCGCATTTATTACCTGCTGTGATCTGGGGCCTTTGCCAATCATTCCCTTAAGGCCGAGTTCAATAAGCTCAGGCGCGAAATAGTCCATCCTGTAACTTGTAGTCGGACCTGCAGAGCCAATAGCCTTACCGGGTCTGGGTGGAGTAGGTCCGACATAGTATATCACCTGGCCTTTTATATCAATTGGAAGATCATTTCCCTGCAGAATAAGTTCATACATTCTTTTATGCGCGGCATCTCTTCCGGTATAAAGTATTCCATTTAATAAAATCTTATCGCCAATCTGCAATAACTTTATATTTTTTAAAGTTAATGGTGTTTCTAATCGAATTATTTTACTCATTTTAGTAAACTTTGCTATCTGATGATTAAATTATTATTTCTTTATGTCTCGCAGAATGACAATTGATGTTTACTGCAACAGGGAGACTTGCTATATGACATGGTACTGTTTCTATAAAAACATCCAGGCTGGTAACAGCACCGCCATAGCCCATCGGGCCTATGCCAAGATGATTGATTTCTTTTAAAATTTCAACTTCGATCTCAGCAAGCGCCTGATCCGGATTGCGAACCCCGATTTCTCTCATCAATGCTTTCTTTGATAATATTGCTGAATGTTCAAATGTGCCGCCTATCCCGACACCTATGATGGTAGGAGGACAGGGATTAGCTCCGGCATCCCTGACCGTATTAACAACAAATTTTTTCACACCTTTGATTCCTTCTGCCGGCACCAGCATGGCAATTCGGCTCATGTTTTCGCTTCCGCCGCCTTTAGCAGCGAGTTTTATACTAATTTTGTCTCCTGGCACAATATTAAAATGAATAATTGCAGGTGTGTTGTCATTTGTGTTTTCCCTGGTAAATGGATGACAGGATGATTTACGAAGATATCCGTCTTTATATCCCTGCCTTACTCCTTCATTCACAGCTTCTCTTAAATCGCCGCCTGTTATATGAACGTCCTGACCGATATCCATAAATATAACAGCAAGGCCGCAATCCTGACACAACGGTATTTGATCTTCCTTTGCTATTAATGCGTTTTCAATCAATTCATTTAAAACGCCTTTTGCACCTTCTGATCCTTCCTGATCAATGGATCTTTTATAAGCATTGAGCAAATCTGCATTCAGGTTATAATTAGCATCAATACAAAGATTGCGTACAGAAGAAATTATGATATCTATTAAAATTTCTCTCATTAAAAATCACTTGCCTTAAAAAAAGGGTTAATTAATTTAATATTTATTAAAAATGATTTAAAAATATGTCAAGGACTCTATATAAACCTGTCGAATTAATTTATTAGCTGGAGGTATATGTTTTTTTCTAATCCTGAACATATAACCTGGCAAAAGGGGGCATAGGAATGAAAAAAATTGATGCAGCAATAATGATTGCTGAGAAAATAAAGGAAATTAGTATTTTAGACTGCAATGTTTTAGTCTGCAATGCAGATGCAAAAATCCTCCATTTTGTACAGGCCGATTCTTTCAAAGGCGACTTTAAAGTAGGAGAAACTGCAGGATCAGGGTTAGTAAAAGACGTTTTAACAGGAAGGAAATTATTAAAACGATCTGTTCCCGAAAGCTTCTATGGTGTTAAGTTAAAAGCAATTGTCGCTCCCATTATTGAAGAAGATGGTACAGTATCGGGAACAATAGGCACAGCAACAAATGTTGATGCACAGGAATCACTGACAACAGCTTCGCAGTCCATAGCTTCCACAACTGAAGAGATATCAGCTACAACTGAAGAATTATCAGCCTCTGCACTTAACCTTGCACAATCATTACTGCAGATAAAGTCCAGCATTGAAAATGTTGTTACTGAAATATATAAAACAGATGAAATTTTGAAATTTGTTGATCATATTGCAGATAACTCCAATATGCTTGGTTTAAATGCTGCTATTGAAGCGGCAAGGGCAGGGGAACACGGCCAGGGCTTTGCTGTGGTTGCGGATAAGATCCGTGAAATGGCGGAGAACAGCGCTGATTCGGTAAAAAACATCAGAAAGATAATTCAGACTATACAAAATGAAATTAATGCATTAGGAAAGATCGTTGAAACCACAGTTGAATTGGGTCAGCAGCAGGCAGCTGCAACTGAGGAGATAGAATCAGTCATGCAGCAGCTGGCTACAACAGCCAGCGATGTTGAAAAAATTGCGGAAATATTATGAGGGTGCGCCGGTAAACGCAGTCTTTTACCTGCCGGTCAATTAAATGACACATGTTTGAAAAGGTTTACAGTTTTTTCCCTATCTCGAATGCCTTCCCGATATAATTACCGACGCTATGATATTTCCGGACAAGAGCGCTGAAAACAATTGGTCTTATCAGTTCCATATCGGTTTTACCGTTATCCGTCAACCTGTCCTCATCTATTTTGACATCCATGATCTCGCCGATGAATTGGGTGTGCAGGCCTATTTCGTAATGATGAATGACTTTGCATTCCAGGATCATGGGAAACTCCGATACATACGGCGCGTCCACAAGCTCCGATTTTACGGGTGTAAGCCCGGCTGCGCTGAATTTATCCGTATTGCGGCCGGACTCAATGCCGAAGTAATCTGCTTCCTTTACGTAGTTATCCGAAGGCACGCTTACTGTATAAGCTTTCCTTTCCATAATGTTACCGTATGAATAAGTAGCTTTACGAAGCGAAATAGTTATGCATGGAGGTTCGGAACAGCAGACGCCTCCCCATGCAGCAGTCATTACATTAGGTTTCCCGTTTTTATCATAAGTGCCTATACACCAGACCGGTGAAGGGAAAACCAGTGTTTTTGCTCCAAGTGATTTTTTCATAATCAGCGCTCCTGAGTTTAAATATTAATAATCGCAACTTTTCCTGAAAAGATATCAAGCTGAAGGAAATAAAATTAAGTATTACGAGATTGAATAATTATCAAAACTATACTTTAACGTCAATAATTTATTCGATTTGATAATTATCATTCATTATTTATCGCACTCTAGTTCGACTTTAAAAATTACTTGATATTATACCTTAATTGTAGTTATGATTCATTATCATAAAAAAATAATTGCAAATCATATTTATTTAAATTATTTTAATTAAAGTGAGATACTATATGACAACAATTACAGATGTTCACGCGAGGGAGATACTTGATTCAAGAGGCAATCCTACAATAGAGGTCGATGTTGAACTTTCGTCCGGATTTATAGGCAGAGCGGCCATACCGTCAGGAGCCTCTACCGGGGAACATGAGGCTGTAGAACTTCGTGACGGGGATAAAAAAAGATACAATGGCAAAGGAGTACAGAAAGCCGTCGACAATGTAAATGAAATAATTTCCGGCAGTATAATTGAAATGGACGCTGTGAATCAGATAGAAATAGACCGCGTTCTGATTGACCTGGATGGTACGCCTAATAAATCAAAATTAGGAGCAAACGCAATATTGGGTGTTTCGCTTGCATGCGCAAAGGCGGTTGCCGAATCGTTCGGAATTCCGCTTTACAGGTATCTCGGAGGAGTGAACGCCTGCGAGCTTCCGGTTCCCATGATGAATATCATTAACGGCGGTGCTCATGCCGACTCCAATGTGGATCTGCAGGAGTTCATGGTAATGCCGGTAGGCGCAGGAAATTTTAAGGAAGCACTCAGAATGGGGGTGGAAATATTTCACGCGTTAAAGAGCGTTTTGAAATCAAAGGGATACGTTACCAGCGTGGGAGATGAGGGAGGATTTGCTCCATCCCTTAACTCTAACGAAGAACCGCTTGAAGTTATCATGCAGGCAGTGGAGAAAACCGGGCTTAAAGGCGGAGAAGATATTATGATAGCTCTCGATCCTGCATCAAGTGAATTCTACGACAGCAGAAAAAAGAAATATATATTTTCTAAAAGCGATAAAAGCGAACGCGATAGTTCTCAAATGGTGGATTTTTTTGAAAATCTTATAAACCAATATCCTATTATTTCAATTGAAGATGGTTTGGCAGAAAATGACTGGGAAGGATGGAAACTGATGACTGAACGTCTGGGAAACAGGATACAGCTGGTTGGTGACGATCTTTTTGTTACAAATACCGAGAGATTAAAAAGAGGCATTGAACAGGGAATAACAAATTCTATTTTAATAAAAGTAAATCAAATCGGAACATTGACTGAAACACTGGAAGCTATTGAAATGGCAAAGAAAGCGGGATATACTGCGGTGGTATCTCACCGCTCCGGCGAGACCGAGGATACTATTATAGCTGACCTTGTCGTGGCTACAAACGCGGGGCAGATTAAAACAGGATCTGCTTCAAGAACAGACAGGATCGCAAAGTATAATCAACTGTTAAGGATTGAAGAGGAACTCGGTGTGATGGCAAAATTTAAAGGTAAAGAGGTTTTTTATAACATTGCAGATAAGAAAAAATAGATCGGGAATTCTTTTGCTTGTATTCATTCTTTTCAGCATTTATTGTTTTATTTTCGGGGATAGCGGTATTCTGGAAAGAAATCAGCTTTTAAAATCAAAAAATGAAATAAAAAATAACATTGCCGAATTAACTAAAGAAAACAGCAGTTTACAAAAAGAATATTCAGTTATAAGCAACAGCCAGACAAATGATAATTTTTTCAAGAAAGAAGCATCAAAATCCGGTTTTATTAAAAGCGGTGAAAAATATATTTTTTTTAAAAACGGCGATAAAAGCGAAAAAATTAAAAAAGAAGTCTTCAATAAAGAGGAGAAGTATCCGGTTCAGATATCTCACCTTAGAATTTTATGGATTGTAATATCGATAATCGTAACACTTATGTATTTTTGGAAAAAAAGCAGAGAGAATAAAGCCCATAAAAACATGGAAGGAAATTTTTAAATTATAGGGTGGATTGCTAATTAAAAAGGCAAAAGAATAATTTAAGATGTCGCTGTATTTTGAAAATTATAATTCCGATGATTTAGAATTAATTAAAAAGCAATTAAAAAGCAAGGAAGTATTTATCTGCGGAATTTATAAAAAGTGCAAATATGGATTTCCGCAGATGGTACTGCTTAATCCAGTAAAAACAATTGAGGGGAAAGAGTATATTAATTACGAGGCAGTATCCAATTTAATATGGCTGACATGTCCTTATCTTAACAATAAAATACATGAACTTGAGAATGCTTCGTATATAAAAAAAATAAAAGCGATCATTCAGGAAAATACTCTTTTTATAAACATGATGCTAAGAGCGCATGCTGATTATTTTTATACGCGAAATTTAATTTTTAAAAAATATGCTCACTCTGTGCTTTCTGCCTGCGGGAATGAACTTGATCTTACAGAAACAGGAATCGGAGGAATGCGTGATCTGAACGCGATCAAATGCCTTCATCTTCATTACTGCCATTACACCCTTTGCAAGGACAATATCGCGGGTTTAATAACGTCCCGGCTTCTTGAGAAAAAGACGGAATGCAGCGATGCATACTGCACGCTTTATAAATAAATATGATTTTTACCGAATATGCGGAATCTGCCGGATGATAGTTTGCTTTTTGCGAATGGTTTTAAACGAGGTGTGATAAAATCACCATCAGCCAAAATTATTTTTCCTAATTTTTTTACAGCAAAACATTTTAACTTGCTTTTTAATTTTACTATCAGAAACAGTTCAATCTGTTCTTTTCCGTTCCCCTGAAATTTTGAAAAGATATCAATTACAGGTAAAACCGTGTCATTATTTTTTATCTTGATACAGGGTTCGTCGCTATCATGGCTATCCGACAGCTGCGATTCTTCCTGTCTTATAATCTGGAATTTGCTGAATCGAGTGATGAACCATGAACCATTTCTCTTATAAGTGATCCATTTGTATCTGGCAGTGTTTTTCAGCTCATTATATCTGCGGACATTCGGATCGGTTGAGGCTTTGTCATCTGGTATGTCTTTATATACAGAATATGAATGTTCCATTTTAGGAAATTCTGCAATACTTAGTTCCCGTAGTTTATTAATTTTAGAATTTAAAAAGTGAATGATTTTAAAGTCTATTCCTTCACGGGAGTATCTTTTTTTATAATGGGCAAGTACGGATTTAAGCTTTAATATATAATCAATGCCTTTTAAATTATTATGGCTTGAATATATCGAAGCAAGTATGTCTATTTCAGTGATGATTTCGTCGTAGAATTTAGAAAAATCGTAGTATTTTTGTTCGAGTTTATGAAAATTCTGCTCTAAATTTTTTGTTATTCCTTCAAGCCTTTGAAGACTGTTCTGCCAGAAATCGTTATATTTTATATATTTGTAATTTTCGTTTTTTTCCATAATCAGTAAAATCCGGAACTGCTATTATGGATGCTTTATTCTTCTTTGAAAACAATAAATCAGCAGTTACAGAACACTAAACAATAAATTACCCCGCATTTGCCGTGTAGGTATGCTATTTGTTTGATCCTGAATTAAGGTGGGTTTCCTCATGAGAACTTCTACCTTC
>JAFGSG010000149.1 GCA_016934735.1 Spirochaetota bacterium
CAGGGGCGGGCTTTCAGGAGATGTATGACTCGGCTCGTAGTGGGTTATTATATTTACATACGAGCATCCTGGTTTTGCAGGCGTAGCCCATGAATCTTTTGGGCCTGCGCAATTATATGCAAGAAAGCCGACTTTTACATCTTTTATTTCAATTACGGCAGGCCTTCTCGCTTCTTCCAGATTTATGCCGCCGCCTGTATAGAAAATTTTATTTTTTTTCAGTAAGTCAATTGTATCTTCAATCCCGGGCGTACCTGAATCCCATATATGATTCCCTGCCAGGGTAAGTACATTGAAATGCGCTTCGGTTATATATTTGAAGTCTTTTACTTTGCAGGGCGGGGCGGGAACCTCGACATATTGTTTCGCGACTCTGTCGGTAAAAAGTACTTCAAGCTGGCCTAAGACTATATCGCCTTCAGCAAGAGCAGGTTTTACAAACTCGGCAAGGGACTCTGCCTCCGGTGAATCGAAAATCAGATCGCCCACAGCGAGCATTGTTAATGCTTTGTCATACGTTGTCATTTTTAGACTTTTTATACATAGGAGTATAGAGCTTCCGGTTCCATCAATTATTATGATTTATTACAGGCTATCAATAATTAAATCGTTTAGAAGCTTTTTCTGCTAATTCCTAATTCAATTGATGTCATTAAATGAGAAATAAAAAATAAGTCAAGCAAATTAGTTATACATGCAATAAATTTTATTGCATGTATAATCAATTACAGAAATTCCGTCAAATTCGTAATATCGTCAAGGCTTTCTAAGTTCAAAATCATATCGGTGAGGCGTTTTAACTCTGCTTTCGGAATTTTTTTATTGGAATATGAAGCGCAACTGTAGAATTTTTCAATTAAAGATTCTCTGCTTATCGGATTTTCAGGACTGCCGTATACTGCGTTAATGGTTTTTGATATCGATCTTCCATCCTTTAATGTCATTGAAACCGTACCGGCTATTGATTTCTTCCAGTCGCGGTTATCTGTTGTAAAATTAATTTTATTGGCTGTTGATGAAACCCTATTGTCAGTTAACGTATGAGGACTAAAGCTGTTAAGTGTTATGTCACCCTGGACTAAAGCGGAGGCAACAGTAAACGGGATGCTGAATTTTGCGTCAATAGCAGTTTTCGGATGCCGTTTTCTTTCTAAGGGTTCACAGAGCTTTCTATTAATGGATTGTTCTCCGACAAGGAGTTCAATTGAAGCAACATCGTCGGGACCTATATCTGCTTCTTTTGCTATTTTGAGTGTTGCTTCTATGTAGGAATGCGTGCCACGACAGCTCGGCCATGGTTTAAAACTGATCTTTGCACTTTCATATTCTTTACCAATGTCTTTTAATAAAAGTTCACTGTTAAAATCGCCTGAGGAATAAAAACTATATAGGCCCGCTTTGCCTTCAAACGGGAAGTCGAAACCACGGATGTCTTCCTTTGCCAAAATGGCTGAAAGCACACCGGCCTTTGACGCAAAACTGTCTCTGATTGACCTTATAATTGAATGAGGACTATTGATTATTTCCGCGCTGCATGTAGCCTGGCATAAGCAGAGTGAAAAAGCATCAAGTATTTGTTCTGTGGTCAGTCTAAGAATTTTTGCGGCTGCTGTCGTTGCCCCGAATGCTCCAAGTATTGACGGTATGTACCAGCCTAAATCCAGCGGATTTTTGTTAAATGCCAGTCCAAGCCTGCAGACAATGTCGCTTCCGAGAGTAACTGCTGTGATAAGCTCTTTGCCGCTCACATTGCCCAGAGCTTCCGCAACAGCAAGAGCCGCCGGTACTGCGGCTGCATTCGAGTGTACAAGCGCGCCCTCGTGTGCGTCTTCGAAATCGAGAGCGTGAGCCATCGCGCCGTTAGCAAAAGCCGCCATGTAGCTTGGCACCTTCGCATTAAATCCGATAATCGTACTCTCTTTCTTTCCGCCGCCGGCTTTAGCCAGGTTAACGAAAGCCCTGCATCCTTCGCCTAAAGTCCCTGCGCCCAGCGTAACTCCGATTGCGTCAAGAATTGCCATTTTTGTAACGTCTACAGCTTCTTTTGGCAGATCGCTGTATTGTGTTTTAAAAACATATTCCGTTAAAATTTTTGATTCATTCATAGTTTGCTCCGTTTACTGTACAATATCTAAATTCCCCAATCCGGATCCATTAAGATATATATGAAGCCCGGTATTAAAGACATCAGGAATATATTTCAGCTGGCTGTAAATTATGCTTCTTTATTAAGAAATATTAAAGGCGATATTGTTTAATAGTTATAGCTATAACGATATGGAATTTTTTTCAACCATTATTTCTGAATAAAATTCCGATTTCTTCCTTATAATATGCTTATGCATGTCATAAGCATAGATCATCTGACTAATGATCTCTTGATTAATAATAATCTTTAAAAAATTATGCTTTTAAAAAATATTGACTAATAATATTTTAATTTTTAAAGATTATGAAGGCTGAAAATGACTGAGTGTAAAAATCACTTTTATAAGCTTTTGGACTCTATAACCCTGAAACCCGCATTTATTACGTCAATACCGGTTATGACGGGATATTGTTCGGTTGGTTTTGCCTTTGGTTTATTGGTCGTATCAACTGGATATCCATGGTTTCTGGCGCTGATAATGCCTCTTTTTATTTATGCAGGGGCTGCGCAATTTTTAGCGCTTTCATTTTTTACGAACAACACAAGCTTTGTCGAGATCATTATAACGACATTTCTATTAAATGCCCGCCATATGGTATATGGTATTTCAATGCTTAATAAATATAAGCATGCATCGCATTTTAAACCTTATCTGATATTTTCCCTGACCGATGAGACTTATGCAATCCTGACCTCAGTAAAGATTCCGGATAATATTAACAACAAGCGATTCTATTTTTATGTTTCTTTTCTAAATCAATTATACTGGATAATGGGTTGTATTTGCGGCGCATTTTTCGGCAACATATTTGCTTTTAATACAAAAGGGTTGGATTTTGCACTGACAGCTTTATTTGTGGTGATATTAATAGACCAATATAAAACTTCGACTTCAAAGATACCGTTTGCAATAGCTTTTATTTGTTCGGTTATAGCATATTTCCTTTCGATAAAATACATGCTCCTGATCTCGATTTTTTTGTCGATGGCAATTTTATTTTTCTTTAGGAGGTTTATAACAAATAATGACTCACGCTAAAATATATATTGCAATAGGTATTATTGGCGTTATAACTTTTTTTACCAGGTTGTTCCCATTTGTCTTTTTGAAGAAAAATCCCGGGCCGGCAATCGAATTTTTTGAAAAGAATATTCCGCCGATGATTATGCTTATTCTGGTTGTCTATTGCTTAAAAGAGATCAACTGGGTAGTCGTGCCTTTTGGCATACCTGAGATTTTATGCATTATTTTAACATCTATCCTGCATATCTGGAAGGGAAATTCCATTCTCAGTATTTTCAGCGGAACAATCCTGTATATGCTGTTGATTCAGTCAGGAATAATTATATAAAATATTATATAAATAATACAGCAGTAACTTACAAAAATTTTTTCACACGCGAGAATAATTTATCGCGTACTATTTGAAATACTCAGGAATTGATTTTAATATTTCAGATATCCTTTTTGGCTGCTCTGTCTTCATTGATAATAAATTTTCCCATCATTTTGAAAAAGCTTTGTTATTCTTTCAGTGTGATATTTCAGATCAGCATATTGCGCATCGAATATCGCAAATTACGGCACTCGCTCCCCTCCCGAATCAAGATAATGCTTTGCAAAGTTATCAAATCTGGACCTTACTTGTAAAAGATTTTCATTAATATCGCCGATATATTTTTTAATAACTGACTTGCTCGCTGCGTTTTCATAAAATCTGTTAATGAGATTGCTGATGGCAATACTCGACTGATATGCGTCCCTGTCTGCTTCTATCAGGTAATCTATGCTGAGAAGCCTGACCTTATAAATAGAATCAACTTCACCTTTCTGGTTTATCATATTAAACATCAAATAGGCCACACCAATGCCGGTATTGACAATAATATAGTTATTTATTATAAACCATAGTATTGAAAAATGCAATTAATTTAGGCATACTGGGCATCTGCTATAATTGAAAGACATCAACTGGGAATTCGACATCTTATGAGTGCGTCATTAGTTTCTTCGGCCGGCGAGAAGAATTCACATCCAGTTCCTGTCGCGGATTAAAAAATAGATTGTAGTTTATTCATGACTATTCTCTTATGGCTTTTAATATTAAGAAGGAAAAATTTATGACCAATACTAAATTTAAAGAGCTGGGTTTATCGGATGCCACGCTCGCTGAACTCGATAAAAGGGGATTTGAAGAGCCGACCGAGATTCAGGAAAAAGCCATTCCAGTTCTTTTGACAAGCGATACTGATATAATTTGCCAGGCCCAGACTGGAACAGGTAAGACGGCTGCTTTCGGACTGCCATTACTGGACAAGCTTTCAAAAAATACAAAGCATGTGCAGGCTCTAATCCTTACCCCGACGAGGGAACTTGCAATACAGGTTGCAGAGGAAATTAATTCATTCAGGGGTAAAAGAAAGTTCCAGATAATACCGGTATATGGAGGCCAGTCAATAACAGACCAGCTGAGGCGCCTTGAAAAAGGCGTTGATATTGTTGTCGGAACCCCAGGCAGAATATTTGATCATATAAAAAGGAAGAGCCTGTCCCTTGATCAGGTGTCCTATGTAATTCTCGATGAAGCTGATGAGATGCTTAACATGGGTTTTATTGACGAAGTGGAAGACATACTTAAGCACACTAATCCAGGGAGACGAACGCTGTTATTTTCAGCAACCATGCCAGAACGCATAGTAACCATTGCAAAGAATCATATGCGGGAATACAAATTAATTGCCGCCAAGAAGGGGGGGCTTACGGTTGATCTGACTGATCAGATTTATTTTGAAGTATCGGAATCGGATAAATTTGAATCCATGTGCAGAATAATTGATATGGAAAAGGATTTCTACGGCCTTATATTTTGCCGCACTAAAGTAGCAGTGGACGAGCTCTCAAATAGACTGAACGACAGGGGATACGAGTCCGAGGCGATTCACGGCGATCTGTCGCAGAGTCAGAGAGAGCGCATTCTGGATAAATTCAAAAAACGCAGAGCGAGCATTCTTGTGGCCACCGATGTTGCAGCAAGAGGTATCGATGTAAGCAACCTGACCCATGTCATCAATTATTCGCTTCCGCAGGATCCGGAAGCCTACGTGCATCGGATTGGCAGAACAGGTAGGGCTGGTAAAAAGGGCGTAGCTATTACATTTATAAGTCCCTGGGAAAATAAAAAATTGAAGTTTATAAGCAATCTTACAAAAACAGCTATCCGCAGGGAAAATGTTCCTTCGGTCTCAGATATCATCAAAAGAAAAATATTTATTTTGCAGGAAGAGCTTAAAGAAATAATTAATGTGAATGCTCATCAGGATTATATTAAGACAGCTCTGCAACTTGTAGAAGAAAATGATCCGCTTAATGTGCTGGCAGCAATGCTTAAATATTCACTTGAAGAAGAACTTGATGAAAAAAAGTATAAGGATATAAAGGAACCTGCTAAAAACAGCGAAGCAAGTGGCAAGGGAGAAGTGAGGCTTTTTGTATCTTTCGGAAAAAAGGACGGAATAAGTCCAAGAAAGCTGTTAAAGCTTATAAATAATGAAACAAGGGTGCCGGCAGGAAAGATCAGCAATATTAAAGTGATGGATAGTTATTCATTTTTATCTGTGCCTCTTAAGCATGCTGAAATAATAGTGAATGCTTTTAAGTCAAAAAAATCCAATAAAAAGCCGGTCATTGAAGTTGCAGCTGATTCAAATAAAAAATTAAAAAAGAATACAGGGCGCGATATAAAAAGCAAAAAAAAGAAAAAAAATAGAATTTAAATCTGAATTACCGCATCCAGCTGCCGCCGGTCACACAGATTGTTTGTCCCGTGACATATTCACCTTCATCAGAGACGAGAAACAGTACAGTATTGGCAATATCCTCCGGTGTTCCTTTCCTGGGATAAGGTATTTCATCAAGCATTCTATCAATCTCATCCTGTGGGTATATATTAGGTATGAATTCGTTAAATATAAAGCTAGGCGCAATGGAATTTGCAGTAATAAAATACGGGGCAGCTTCTGCTGCAAGACAACGCGTAAAAGCCATAACGCCCGCTTTTGCTGCTGCATAATGTGCATGGCCGCCGCCAAGCCCTCTGAATCCGGCAACAGAAGTAATGTTAACTATGCGGCCTTTTTTCTGTTCCTGCATAACAGGCAAAACCGCCCGGCAGAAGTAAAAAGTTCCTTTTAGCGATACGTCTATTACCATGTTCCAGATTTCATCGCTCATGCCCGCTATTTTCGCCGGACGGTTAGTGCCGGCATTATTAAAGAGAATGTCAATACGTCCAAATCTGCTGCATGTTGTCTCAACTACATGGTTTACATCGTTGAGATCCGCAACATCACACTTAATGCCTATTGTTTTTACTGAGTATTCATTGGCAATAGCTTCTGCAACAGCGCGGGACCTGCCCTCGTGAATATCAGCAACAACGATATGCGCACCTTCACGCGCCATCATGCGTGCTGCAGCCTGTCCAATTCCTGCGCCAGCTGAGGCTGTTACAATGGCAACTTTGTTTTTTAATTTCATAAGTTTTTATTTTCCCGGTTTGCATAGAATGCGTTTTTAAACTTCCTTTCCATAATTGGCAGGTGTAACAAGAATCAATTTACAGGCGTAATAAATGCCGATTCAACAGGATGTCGCATTAGCGTCGTAAAAAATTGATTATTGTTACACCTGCCGGCTTTGCTGATTAGAGAAATTTTGAGATACATTCTATTAAGAAATATTTTTAAATGCTTTCTTATATTTTAAAGCTATTAATTACTTTAATAATTTCTGTTTCATATTTCCGGAAATTTTCCAGGCTTGATATTGCTTTTAAAAAATATCCGTAATTATTTTTAATATAGTAACCCTCGACCCCTGAGTAATATGGCGAATATTTATCTTTATAATTATTAATAATATAAGTACTGTTCTTTTGTAAAATGGTCCGTTCAAGCGTATCATTTCCCAATCTCATCCTCCAGTTATCCATAAAATTGTTTAAATTTTTTAAATTATATGGAAACCTTTCACTGTCAATTGCAACTAGAAGGTCATAACCTGAGTAACCGCTTTTATCTTTAACGGTTTTTTCCAGGAATCTGTACCCCAGAAGAATCCCATGATATTTATAATTTAATTTTTGCCTGGTTCTTGTCGAAATGATTTTTATAAAAACCGGAGCATTGATTCTATACATCATGTCGTCATTAAATAAAGTAATGGAATCATTGTATTTAAAGAGCAGCAGGGAAGCATTTTTATTGAGATCCTCGTATCTGGTGCCTTCGATTTTAATAAGATTTTTTATATGTTTTGAAGCCGTAATCTGTGCTTTATAAATAACATCATTTGCTGCAGGCATAGCAAGAATAGATTTTAGTAATATTAATCCCTCGCTTTTGTTGTGGCTTTTAATAAGTTCAATCCCATGATTCAAATAATAATCCAATCCTTCAATAGATACAGGTTTATAATCAAATTCCGGTTTTCCTGATGTCCATATTTTACCATTCCTGTCGATATAAAAACGATTATTGTCTTTGTCTTCAATAAGAGTCCAGTCAGGCATTTGAGCTTGTATAAAGATATTAAATGAAAGAATTAGTGTTAGGATCGGGATTATTCTGATTAAGGCGGCTTTAAACATTAGTTTTGAAAATTATTGGGGACTATAAAATAATTAAAATTAGAAAAAAAATAATAAAAAGCAATCCAATCAGCAATACAATATAAATAATAGTTCTGCTGTCTGAGCTCTTTTTTTCAGCCTTTGCCGATTTTACGATTTTTTGAACAGTATCTGTTTCGATCTTGACGTCTTCTTCTTCAATGATTCTTACAAGTACATTCTTCGCTATTAATCCATAGATATAATATCCTTTTTTTTCCATAGGGAATTTTTCTGTGACTCGCATGCTTATGGGTAATATTTCATTATCCTCGGAGAGAGCTTTAAGCGATTTTGCAACCTGTTTGTTGATTGTATCGCTGCTTGTCAGTAGAATTTTTATTTTTTCCCCGACTTTAATTTCGCTGATATGTTTCCCTTTAATTGGTGATATAATAATTCTGCCGTTTAATACATATTCTGCTTTTGATTCTATAGCCGTAATTTTTTCCGTAAGCTCTCCGTCCGGCCTTTCGGATTCTTTATCGAGTTTATTTTTAGGTTCATGGATGGGAATATCTGCCAACTCCATTGTCAAGGAATTGGTATTATCAATGCTTAATTTACAGTTTACAAAAGCATTCTGGTAAAATTTATTAATCATATCTGTCAGAATTCTGGTCAGATGTTCAAGATTATCGCTTTCAATCTCAGAATAGATATTGTGACTTTCAAGAGTGTTCGCAATATAAAGTTTAAATTCATAAGATGGAACTGAGTTTGCTTCTTCTATCCTGATAAAATTTGTCAGATCAGCATAAAATGCTTTCCAACTGTCGAAAATGCTGGCTTTAGACATGACATGTTCATCTGTCTGAATAAAGGCATCTGTATGCATAATATATCTGTTAGGGATATTAATAAAAATTATCAGCAGGCCGAAAATTCCTGTTTCCTCAATATCAAATTTCCCTTTGATGATTTTTACATCATTATATTGCCCGGAGACCATAAATTTGGCTCTTTCCATATCGCCGTTAGTGTATTTCATGGCCAGGTTCATTAGTTTTGTTTTTTCGCTAAAAGCATCTTTAGGTGCAGTGGTTTCGGGCATGATTTTTACCTGATTGGATTTATATATAAGAATTATTATCTGGTTTCAGGTGGATAATTTTTCTTTAAAATAAATAAAATGTTTATTTTACCCCTGCCTGTGGCGGGAGAAATATAATTATCCATCGAGAACCATTTAACTGTTTTTTGAAAAACATTTTTCTAAAAGTTCATATTTTTTTTCTGGAGATAAATCAATAATTTTTTCGATTGTGGATTTAATATCCGGTAAATATTTTGCTTTTATTTCCATTGTATAATAACCATCAGTATCCAGATTGTTGGTTATTGATACTTCATTTTCGGGTACTTTTATTCCAAGCAGAGTTCCAAGTTGTTCAATTAAATGTTCCGGTAGAAGATATTTTACTGAAAGTTTAATAATTCCCAGTTCTGATCTTTTAAGCGGTCTGTAACCTTTATATCCTATTTCGTCAGCTTTTGGCCATTTTTTTGGATTTCCGGTAATCTGGAAAAGTAGATTGCTGTTATCTGCATTTGTTAAAATCCGAAAATATGTATTAAATTTTTTATATAAGGATAAAAGGCCAAATAAAGTGTCGTCTTTAGTTTTAATATTATCTGTTATATTTTTTAATTGTAATTTCACTTCTAAACCTTTATCAACACAGATATACTATAAATAATAAATAAGTTAGTTAGAAAACTGAATTAAATGATTCATTATAGTATGGAATATAATAACAATAATAAGAATATAAATGCAAGTAAGATTTTAAAAAGAAATAATGTGAGAAGTAATATAATTTTTAAGTAGTGGAAATATTGAGATCTGATTTTATTTATTTGTTAAAATTAAGAGTGCATATTTTACAAACTATTTTTTAATAGCTTTTAAATAAAAATAAATTAAAAATGTAACGCAAGGATAACTCTTTCTCTCAAATCATTATTGAGTCGTTTTCTTGTGAACACTTCTTCTTTCACGAAAAAAGGAGTATGATTTCCCCCGCCTGAGGCGGGGGAAATATAATTATTCACTAAGGACTAACTAGCTAAGTTTTTTATTTTGAATTCAATTTAATGAAAAATAATAAAATATTTTATAATTATAGTTGGAATGATTTTATATATATATTTTTAGAGAATGAGTTACCCTCGCTTAATGAATTTTTTTGTAAATTAACAATTTTTACAAAAAAATCTTGACATAGTTTTATGCTTATATCAGGATTTTCATTGAATTTTAGTAAAAGCCCTGATATTCATCTCTAACTATGCCGCTTTTTTTACGGTAGTATTTAACGATAGTTGGTTTGATCATCAGATAGCTTGCGATAACTCTGTCAGGCCAGCCATAGTCCAGAAGCCGGTAAATAGAATTTCTCATCATTCGCATGGTTTCCCTCCTTGTTGCAAATATTTCCCCTTGTTTGGAATTATAAGGATATCAGTAAAATTGTCAAACATTTTTTCATAAAAAATTTTTTTTTATGCCTTTTACTTTTATGCTGATAATGTAAATTTTTTTAAAGATTGGATAGCACCAGGTATCAAGACGTATTCCTTATCATTGACATGTGAAATTTTTGTATGGATTTATCCTTTGGTAAATATCTAAAAACTTACTTGCAAATCCTAAAAATAATATTGATCATGACACGCATAAGAATAGTGAAAAATAATACCGGAGAAATATGGCCAGAGCAGTAAAACAGATTGAAGATAAACTTGTAAACAGTATAATAGGCGAGGGATCGGAATTTAAAGGTGAATTTACAATTAATGGATTGTTAAGAATAGATGGTAAATTCAAAGGGACAATTGAAACTGAAGGTAAAGTACTTATTGGACAAACCGGAGAAGCAATAACTGATATTAAAGCAAATGTTGTTGTAGTCGGCGGTAAAGTAAGAGGAAATATATTTGCCACAGAAAGAGTGATTATGCTTTCCACAGGCCATGTGGAGGGAAATATAATTACTCCTGGTCTGATTATGGAAGACGGAGTTGTGTTCGAAGGAAATTGTACAATCAATAAAAGGATCGAATAAAATTGATAAATGTAAGTCCTGCAAACGCAAAGAAAGAAGAAAATTCCAGAGTCAAATCTAAAATTAAATCTCATAATGCCGGGGTAAATGAGTCGTTCAATAGTGTTTTAACAGATAGAATTTCATTTGAATTTCAGGGTTCCATCGATGAACTGTTAAATGATTTGAAAGATGAAGAAAAAAATTTTCTAACAAATCAAACATTATACTTTCTCAACAGGTATAGATCAATTGTTGAAAAGATATTAAAAACAATTATTAACGAAGGTTATGAAACTGTAAAGCTTAAACGTTTAAGAAAAGATAAAGCTGATTTTGTAATTGTTAATAAAATTAATGAAAAACTTTTTAATATTGCAAGAGAGATAACAAATAAAAACAATAAAGCATTTAATTTATTAAAGACTATTGAAGAAATCAGAGGGCTCATATTAGATTTATTGTATTAGAATTGTTATGTTATTGGAAATGACATGGGGGGGAGCCGGCATTGATGTGTTAAAAGTATAAAATGGTTTGCCTGTGATATTAATCCGCAGCAGCCTTTATTTGTTTAATGATAAAAATATATTATGAATATTGAAGGTATAAAAGGACATCAAAGGCAGATAAGAAATCTGGAGTTTCTTTTAAAAAGTAATAAAATACCTCAGGCTGTGCTTTTTACTGGCGCATCAGGGATTGGAAAAAAATTATTAGCAAAAAGATTTTTAAATTCATTTTTTTGTCAAGAGTCGAATTCCCCGTGTTTGTCTTGTCCTGCATGCAGACAAATCGCATGTGAAACATTTCCTGACTTTATTGAGATTCATCCTAATGAAAAAGGTGTTATTCCTATTGGAAGCGAAGATATCCGGGAGGCGGGCAGTGTCCGCTGGCTAATAGACCGGCTATCTGCAAAATCTGTAAGCGGTAAAAAAGCAATATTGATAGATGGAATTGACAGAATAACCGAAGAGGGCCAGAATGCCTTATTGAAGACTATTGAAGAACCGTCTCAGGGGACATGTTTTATTTTAATAACATCGAATAGAAATAATTTGCTTCCGACGATCCTATCTAGATGTACTGAGATTAGGTTTTTCCCGTTGTCTAATCAGGATGTTAAAGAAATAATGCTGCAAAAGGATTTCTCCGATTTTACAGATAATGACCCGGATATTTCGGATCTGATTGTAACAATATCTGGAGGTTCGATAGAGATCGCGGAAATACTTGAGTGTCGTGATATATTTACTGATATTATTGAGGCTTGTAAAGCGATATCATTTTGTTTTAAAGAGGATAAAATTCTTGAAGTGGATTTTGGAATAATTCAGAAAAAAATAAAAATTGAATTATTTCTTGATATTATAATAAATATATTCAGGCAAAATTTATTAATGATTATTAGGAAAAATAAGAATTTCCATCCTTTATTAAAGGATTTTTTTATCAATGATGAGAAAAAGATTTTAGATTTATTAAAAGTTTTAATTGCACTGAAGAAAACTGAAATATATCATTTAAATATTAAATATTCGTTAAAAGGCTTGTTGTATTCTTTATTAAATAATTAGCAGCTGGACTGTGAGCCGGCATAAGAACAGAAGTATCGGAGGATGGAAGTGTCCGTCATTTATATAAAATTACGCAATAGCTGCGAAGCCTGCTATGTGGATACAAATGGTTTATCCATTGAAACAGATACTCATTATATTATAGAAACCGAGCATGGCACAGATATTGGATGCACCTGCAGACATATGAAATATTTAGATGAAAACGCGGCAGATAAAAAAGGTAAGATTTTAAGAACAGCTTCAGAAGAAGAGATAAAAAGGCTTCGTGAAATTATTTCTGTCGAAGAAAAGGCTTTTCATGTGTGTAAAAAGAAGATACTGGAACGCAAACTTGATATGAAGCTTGTTTCGGTAAAGTGTCTTTTTGACAGGACGAAGATTATTTTTTATTTTGTCGCGGAGAACAGGATCGATTTCAGGGAGGTGGTGAGAGATCTTGCAGCGGTTTTCAGAACTAGAATCGAAATGAGGCAGATCGGTGTTCGGGATGAGACAAAAATTATGGGAGGTTACGGTCTTTGCGGCAGGGAACTTTGCTGCGGGTTTTTAAGCGATGGGTTTGATCCTGTATCCATCAAGATGGCTAAGGAGCAGAATTTAAATCTGAATTCATTAAAAATATCCGGAATGTGCGGAAGGCTTCTCTGTTGTCTCGGATATGAATATGAACTTTACAAGGAACTTAATAAATATTTACCTTCTATTGATACTGAAATCCATGCGGGAGAAAAAGTATTTAAAGTAATCGCCGTTGATACACTTAACGGAGTCATGAAATTAAAAAATGATAATACCATGGTGGATGTTCGCAGTTCAGATTTACAAAGAACAGATGATAAATATTTTATAAGCGAAGAAATAATTAAGAAATTGTCTAACATCCATTTGAAAGAGAACAATGCAGAGGCATTTGATGAATAAAACATTTTATGTAACAACGCCTATTTATTATGTAAACGCAGAGCCGCATATCGGTCACGCCTACTCGACAATCCTTGCCGATTTTATGCACAGGTTTCACATTATGCTTGGCTATGATTCATATTTTACTACAGGCACTGACGAACATGGAGATAAAATTGCAATCGCTGCAGCTGAAAAGAAAACCAGTCCTCAGGAATTTGCCGACAGAATAAGTAATATATTCAGCCAAACATGGACAGAGCTTGGGATAAAGTCCAGTGAGTTTATAAGAACAACAGAAGATCGTCATAAGAAAGTTGTTCAAGAGATTTTACAGAAAGTATATAATAAAGGTGATATATATTTCGGAAGTTATGGTGGTAACTATTGCTACGGATGCGAAAGATTTTTAACTGAGAAGGAAATTGTAAACGGTAAGTGTGTTGAACATAACAAAGAACCCCAATACATTGAAGAAAAAAATTATTTTTTTAAGATGAGCAAGTATCAAGGATGGCTTATCGATCATATTAACAATAATCCGGACTTTATAAGGCCGGAAAGGTACAGAAACGAGGTTATGTCTCTTCTTAAGAGCGGAGCTCTTGAGGATCTGTGTATTTCAAGGCCAACATCAAGATTAACATGGGGTATTACATTGCCTTTCGATGATAAATATGTAACCTATGTCTGGTTTGATGCGCTTATTAATTATATAAGCGCGCTCGGATATCCCGATGATGAAAGATTTAATAAGTATTGGCCTGTCTCCAATCATGTAATTGCAAAAGATATTGTTAAACCCCACGGTATTTTCTGGCCAACAATGCTTCATGCTGCAGGGATTCCGCCTTACAAGCATTTAAATGTCCACGGCTACTGGAATATGGATGAAGCAAAGATGTCCAAAAGCCTGGGAAATGTAGTAAAGCCTCTTGAGCTTGCAAATAAGTTCGGCAATGACCAAATAAGATATTTCTTTTTAAGAGAGATGACCTTCGGCCTTGATGCTAAATTCAACGAAGAAGTTGTAATCGATAGAATAAATTATGATCTCGCGAATGATCTTGGAAATCTGATTAAAAGATCATTTGATATGGTTGCAAAATATTTCGATGGTAAAATTCCGGCATTTAATAGTGCGAATCCTGCAGGCAGGGATGAACTTATTTCACTCTTTAACAACTCTGCAGAAGGATACGTTAATCATTGTGTTAAATTTCAGACCAGTGTTGGTCTTGAGAAATTATGGGAATTTATAAGATATTTAAATAAATATATTGATGAGAATAAACCATGGCAGCTGTTTAAAGATAATAACATTAAAAAATTATCGTCAACTATGCGCAATCTTCTTGAATCAATTTACAATGTTGCAGTACTTCTTTCGCCTGTATTGATTGATACGTCCAGGAAGATAATTTCTGATTTACAGGCTTCACAGAAATCCAGGCACGTTAAGGATCTTACCGGTATGAACCTTCTTTCTACAGGGGAAAAATTATCTGAAATCGGTATTTTATTCCCCCGGATTGAAAAGGATAAAATTATTAAACAGGATACTAAAAATAAAGTTAAAAAAGACGATAAATCAATAGATAATGAAGAGAAAATTGAGAAGGATAAAGATGAGGGTTTAATAGATATTAAAGAATTCGGCAAGGTGGATATAAGGGTTGCGAAGATTCTTAAAGCTTCTAAAATTGAAGGATCGAATAAACTGCTACAGCTTGAAATCGACTCCGGATTAGACACCAGAATAATCATTGCCGGTATTGCGGAGCATTATGATACTGAGTATCTTATCGGCAGAAAGATTCTTTTAGTGGCTAATCTAAAACCCGCTACAATTTTTAAGCATAAGTCTACCGGTATGCTCTTAGCTGCAAAAAATAAAGATGACGGTAAGCTTTATCTAATTGAAATTGATGATGCAATACCGGTTGGAGCAAAACTCGGATAATCAGGAATACATATTTTTATTATTGTTCCTGTTCCTATGTTTCTTATACAGGAACTTCTATTTGGTTGATATATAAATGAAGATCGGCATAATTTCGGACACTCACGATAATATTGAGATTACCAGAAAAGCGTGCAGTGTTTTTAAAGATAAAAAAATTGATATTCTAATCCATGCAGGCGATTTTACGTCCCCTGAAATTATTGACCTTTTCAGGGAGTTTAAGTGCAGATTTGTGACAGGTAATGCGGATAACAACATCGAAGCGCTGAATAAAGAGTGCGAAAAGCTTGGTTTTGACTGTATTGGCGAAACCTGCGAAATTGACGCAGACGGTAAAAAGATTTTAGTTCTGCACGGCTATGTTGTATCAACATTCAGAGAGGCTGTTGCTTCAGGGAAATATAATTATATTATCAAAGGTCATACTCATCATTTTGAGGATTACATCCGTAATAACACAAGAGTTATTAATCCGGGGTCATTAAGCAGATCAGAGGAATTTACAATTGCGGTTCTTGATACAAAAAGCGATAAGCTGGAAAAAATTATTTTATAGTCACAATTATTTTTTTAAGATTTCCATTATCCTGTCAAAATCGTCAATTGAATAGTAATTTATCTCTATTCTTCCGTTTTTTCCGAAGTGTTTGATCTCAACTTTTGTTCCTAAAATAGAAATCAGCTTTTCTTCCATCTTTTTTATGTGCGCATCTTTTGATTTACTTTTGATTTTTGATTTAACTTGTGATGATTTTTCGAAGTTGATAAATTTTTCAGCTTCTCTTACCGAAAGCCCGTTATTAATTATTTCACTGAATATTTTAAATTGTTTTGCTTCGTCTGCTCCAAGCAGAACCTTGGCATGACCCACGCTTATTTTTCCTTCTGACAGAGCCCGCTGTATTTTTTCATCCAGGTTCAATAAACGTATTGAATTGGCTATCGATGCCCTATCTTTGCCTACTTTTTCCGCGATTTCCTGCTGTTTGAGTTTAAACCTGGTGATAAGAATTTTAAAAGCCTTGGCTTCTTCAATAGGATCCAGATCTTCGCGCTGTAAATTTTCAATTAAGGCAATGGTAAGATTATCATCTCTGTTGCTATGCAGAATGATAGATTTGATTTTTTTAAAACCAGCAAGCTTTGAAGCCCTGAGCCTTCTTTCGCCTGCCACCAGAAAGTAAATATCTCCTTCTTTGCGTACTGTTATAGGTTGAATAAGGCCGGTTGATTTTATGGATTCAGCCAGCTCTATAATTTTTTCTTCATTAAAATGCGTTCGGGGCTGGTCAGGATTCGGAAGTATCCGGTCAATATCGAGCTCTATTATTTTTTCTTTGCTGTCCTCAGTGATTATTCCTGTTTTATTAGTCTGCAGATCATTTTCCGATGCCTGTACGCTGGATATTATTGCGCTTAGACCCTTACCCAATACCTTCTTAGACATTTGCGAGTACCTCTAAAGACAGTTTTTCATAGCTTTCAGATCCGGTGCAAGTACGGTCATATAAATTAATAGGTTTCCCGAATGACGGGGCTTCGGATAATTTTACATTTCTCGGAACAATTGTTTTAAATACTTTATCTTTAAAATATTCTTTTATGTCGGAAACGATTTGCTGACTTAAATTCGTCCTTGAATCGTACATTGTCAATACAACACCTTCGATTACAAGTTTTTTATTCAGGTTTTCCTGCACCATTGCTATTACTTTTAAAAGCTGGTTAAGTCCTTCTAGTGCGTAATACTCGCACTGCAGAGGAATCAGCACTGAATCCGCCGCAGTTAAGCTGTTCACAGTTAAAATACCCAGAGAGGGAGGGCAGTCTATAAAAATATAATCAAAGTCTTTTTTAATTCCATTGATAAGTTCTTTTAATATATATTCCCTTCTGTCATGATTTAATAATTCAACCTGAGCGCCGGAAAGATGAATATTTGAAGGAATAATATACAGGTTGTCAATTTCAGTTTTAAAAATCGCGCTGGTAATCGGTATTTCTTTAATTAGTACTTCATATATAGTTGTTTCGATTTCTTCCGCGTTTATTCCGAGTCCGAAGCCTGCATTCCCCTGAGGATCGATATCAATAATTAAAACGCGTTTTTTCTTTTCAGCTAAAAACGCGGAAATATTTATGGTTGTCGTTGTTTTGCCGACTCCTCCCTTCTGGTTTGAAACTGATATTACTCTACACATATTATTCTTCCGATGCCTAAATTCGTTCTATATCAAGCATATTTGAAAATGAATGCAACTATTTTTGTCTGATTTTTCCGGAAAATTTTTTTAAACCGAATGTTTTATTTATCCAGTATAATGATACTATTACGGCAATGAAGAGCAGGATGTACAATGCTTTTTTATAATATGGAATTATTTTAATGCCGTTTGCCGATACTATTGAATAAGCTCCGAGCATTTTTGGATTGCCAGGAAATACTTTTAAGATTAAATACTGATATGAACCGGATTTTATATTCATATCGTATTCAGTATCCCGCGATTCCCTGGATAGGATCAATTTTTTATCCTGATCATAGATATTAATCTTAAATGGTCCTTTTTCCGATAAAAAATAAATAGTGTTGTTCCCTTCATCAATTGGAATAATATAAGATCTGAAATTTTCCCATTCCCTGATTGAATCAGTAATATTACAATTTATTTTCTGGTCCCAGAATGATGCCTTGCCGGTCAGTTTATCCGATAAAAATTTATAACAAAGGCGATAAATAATAAAGCGTGAAATTTCATCATCTCCGGAGGTTTTGTGATAGCTTGAATAAATAATTTCACCACTGCCTCTTTTCAGAAGGGATATAATAGGGCTTCTTTTAAAATCACGTATTGTGTTAAAAAATGATTCAGCAAGAGTTACGGAATTGTTTATGGTCTTTGCAACTATCCAGCCGGGATGCAACATATCGACTTTGATATCCTGATCCTTGTTGAAGTAAATAAGATCATTTTTAAGTTCAAGATTGATTTTTTCGCTGATGCCCATATTGGGGAAATTATCAAAAAACTCCATTGATCCGAAAGCTCCATCAAGAAGTTTGTATGAATAACCTGAAAAATATGCATTTCCTCCGTCTTTAATGAATGATTTTATGTTCTTATAAATTTTTTCTTCATTTACTTCAAAGAAATCCTTTTTTAAAGATACTGAATGGATTGTTGTGCCTCTGGATAATATATTTATATTGGTCTCAATTGTGTTTTCCACACCGCAGGGGAAGAAGATAGCCCTGTGCTGATTGTAAAGCTGGCTATTCTCAAGATCGCTATAACTGCAAACATTATAGGAAATACTATATTTATTTAAGGCCTTTTCAATTTTTTCGAATTTTGCGCTCACTACCATAATATCTTTTAACTTTTCCATGGATGAATCACAGCGCATAATAAATAACAGCATGAATGCGCAGGCGAAGTTAACTATTTTTGTCTTGTCCATTTGAATTTATCCGAAGATGTTTTTTGCCGGGTTATAGCTCGGAATTTGCGATCTTTTTTTGAATTTCTTTTCTCTCAATAAGTCTTGAATATATCTTTTCAAAAAAGCATTCATAAGCTAATTGATAAGAAAAGGCGCAAAGGTTAATAATGATTCCTCCTCTGGTAGAATCTGTTAATATAACATTGCCGACCTGTCTGTCTGTTAACAGACGCTTATCTTTAAAATCAATTACGGCGCAATTATAATATGGAATCGGCGCGGGAAAATCAGCAGGAATTTTTTTTATCGGCGAAGCGAGAATTGCGGGATCTTCAATTTTTTTATTGTTTAATATCCATAATCTGTGCTGATCGTATAGTGTGTGTAGTTTTTCCGCGATCTGATTAAAAAGATCTCCTGTAATTACAATAAATCTTTCTATCTCGAACATGGAGCGGGTTTTACCATGCATTATTTTTTTTACTTCTTCACGTGAAACCGAGAGCCGCGGATTGCTGCTTTTAAAATAGTATAAATCATTTATTAAATTAGTAATTCCGCTAAGCTCGCTGGCAAAGACACCTGCGCTAAAAAGATTTCCGTCTATGAAAGCTTCATTTTTATCTCTGAACGTAATAGTCGAACCGTTTAAAAGCGGCACGTATGTATTATTGAAAAAGTTTACACATTCGTCAATAAATGTCAGAAAGTCGTCGTTATAAATTGAGCTGTATTCTTTCTGCCGTTTATCCGCGATTTTCCATTGGGTTTCAACAGCGTTTTCCAACACGATCTGGCCGTTTATTTGTAACTTAAGAAATGAATAAAGCTCATCATAAATAATTAGTTCATCTTTTAATTTTTGCAGTCTTCTTCTTTTTCGGGATTCTGCATCTTTGCCGACTTCTTTTAATAAGTCCGTGCTATAATCCCAATTCTCCGGACTTACGGAATATGGTATAATATTATAATGCTGAATTATGTCTGTAAGGTCGATTCCTCTCTGAAATACAAGAGCTTCAAGTAAGATGAATAAAAATTCGGATAATGATTTGATTCCATAATGTACTTTTAAATGTTCGGATAAAATATTTCCTTTGTTTGATCCCGGATAATAAGACTGTAAAAATGACCTCATCGTCATCATGTAATCATATATTATTTTTTCTCTTGTTAGATTCCGCTTTTCTTTTTCGTTTTTTTTGGATAACGAATCGTCGGGATTAGTCTCTTCTTTTTTAAGATCGTCCATCAGCCGCAGTTTGTTATCTACAATAAACAAAATTTGTTCTTTGGTCTCAATGTCTAATTTTAAAAAAGAATAAAAGTGGGTAATGTAGCTCTCAAGTTCAGCTTCGATATGAGAAGGGCTCATCCATTTTATCTCATATATATCGTATTTAATTATGGGTGTTTCCATCATCCAGCGTCTGAAAATTCTAAGGTAGTTAAAGTGCGATGCGTCATCAATGTTTTCATCTTTAAGGATTTGCATTATGATATCCGGCAGCCGGGTTAGAATTTTTTCCTGAAAGGAAACGATTGCACTCAATGCCTTCATAAGTTTTTTACTCGGAATAAGTCTTTTTTGTATACCAATGCCGAGTCTGTTGTTCACGTGTATAAGGTATCTTTTTTTAAATAATTTTGTCGATTTGTATTTATAATATAACTGATTAACAAAACGGCTTGATTCAAAAGGTACGAAATAATTTTTTATCGCAGATGTTCTTGCTTCAATTTTTGTTATTTTTTTCTTTTTGGCGGTCTTATCCGGACAGAATTTAATTATATCGATAATAGCGCTGTATTTTTCCTCTCTGGAGAGACTATTGTTGTATAGCAGTGACTGCACAACATCCATTTTATAAGGCGGAATGTCTTTATTAAGTAGAAGTAGTTTTGCTCTTTTTTCTATTTTTTTATTATTTTCTGATGTCATAAAATAAATTGTATAATTATTTAATATAAATCGTCCGTTATTCTGGTTGACTATTAAATATTAATCAATAATAATTTAATTTAATTTGAAAGATAAAAAATAAAAGCTCATAAGCCGGGTGATAAAATGGCATACCGGGGGATATGCCACACTCGCTTTTTGAGTATGCACGATTTTAAGGAGGCAGGCTGTGATTATTGTAACAGGCGGGGCAGGGTTTATAGGTAGCGCGTTTATCTGGAAACTTAATAATGAGGGCATTGACGATATTCTTGTTGTAGATGAACTCGGGAAAAAAGATAAGTGGAAGAATTTGTCAGGAAGACGCTTCAACGATTATATTCACAAAGATGAATTTTTAAACAGTCTAACAGATAATAATAAATATAAAAATGTTAAAGCTGTTATTCATATGGGTGCGTGTTCTTCCACAACAGAAACCGATGCCGATTTCTTAATATATAATAATTATCGTTATTCAAGAGAATTGGCGAAATGGGTGCTTGCAAAAAATATAAGATTTATTTATGCGTCCAGCGCAGCTACCTACGGTGATGGATCATTAGGATTTTCGGATGCAGATGAAATAACTCCTGTGCTTAAACCAATGAATATTTACGGGTATTCGAAACACCTCTTTGACCTTTGGGCAATCCGGAATAAAGTATTAAATAAAATGGCAGGCATTAAATTCTTCAATGTATTTGGGCCTAATGAATATCATAAAGAGAATATGGTGAGCATGGCATTCAGAGCGTTTCACCAGGTTATTCAGTCCGGGAAAGTATCACTATTTAAATCATATTCTGATGAATATAAAGACGGGGAACAGAAGAGAGATTTTGTATATATTAAGGATTGTGTCGAAATTATCTGGTGGCTGATGAATAATAAACAGGCAAGCGGATTATTTAATCTTGGCACTGGCAAGGCACGTTCATGGAATGATCTGGTAAAGGCTATTTTTGCGGCTATGGGGATAAAACCGAAAATTGAATATATTGAAATGCCGGAATCCATTCGTGACCGCTATCAATATTTTACTGAAGCAAAGATGGATAAAGTTAAAAAGTCGGGCTGTGCCTTCAACTTTATGTCTTTGGAGGATGCACTTAACGACTACGTTCTGGGATATCTGCTGAAAAATAATTCGTGTCTGTAATTTTGTTTAATAAATGAAACGATTTATATTCAGACGGATTTTGCCGTATCTTGGCATGTTGCTTGTTAAGATTTTATATTGTTCATATAGAATTAGAATAGTTAACGGCAGTATTGAAGAAAAGATATTTGAAAGCAGAAAATTTCCGATTTATATATCATGGCATCAGAGATTTTTCCCAGGTATAGTGTTTTTAGCTAAGAGAATGGAGTGACCCCCTAAAACTGTAAAGTGAAATTACACTTATTAATACTTTTTTGAGTCAATCTGAACTCAATGGGCGTCATCCC
>JAFGSG010000150.1 GCA_016934735.1 Spirochaetota bacterium
GGGATTGCAGCATAACAAAAGAATCAGATGGGGGATTCTTCTTGTCTATGGAACCGGAGCAACGTCAAACTGCATCAATAGCAAAATCGAGGGTGTCAGATTTTCTGTGTAAATGGCAATTTTTACAAAGGCACCCTCTCTCCAAAATAAATAGCAAATTGATTAAGAGCAGTACCCCAATCACGTATTGGCATCGTCCACTTCTTTGATGCGTTCGTCAACGATAAATACAAAAGCTTAATAATCGCATCATCAGTTGGAAATGCCGATCGATTTTTAGTGACCTTCCTCAAACTGAAATTTAAAGATTCAATGGCATTCGTGGTATAAATAATTTTCCTGATCGAGTCAGGATATCCAAAAAATTCATTCAGATTATTCCAGTTCGTCCGCCATGACTTGCTGATCATCGGATATTTTTTATCCCATTTTTCACCGAAAGAATCTAATGCGAGAGAACCTTCCTCTTCAGTTATTGCACTATATATTTTCTTAAGATCAGTGCAAATTTCCTTTCGTTCTTTATATGATACGAATTTTGTAGAATTTCTGATCATGTGAACAATGCAGAGCTGTATTCGCGTCTTAGGGAATAGAGAATTTATTGCCTCCGGAAGACCTTTAAGTCCATCGATACAGGCAATTAAAATATCCGTTACTCCGCGATTCTTAAGTTCTGTCATTATCCCTGCCCAGAATTTGGCTCCTTCATTTTCACTGATCCAGAGGCCTAATGCTTCTTTTTTACCCTGTATATTTACTCCAATAGCTGTATAAACAGCTTTATTTACAACACGTGACTCACTTCGGCCTTTTACTATGATTGCATCGAAATACACTATGGCATAAAACGGATCCAGAGGCCTATTCTGCCATTCCCTGGCATCTTCTATGACCGCATCTGTGACATTAGAAATGAATTCGGGAGAAACTTCAACTCCATATATGTCTTTTAGGTGGGATTGTATGTCTCTGGTTGTTATACCTCGACCATACATTGAAATGATTTTATCGTCAAATCCATCAAATCTTCGTTGCCGCTTTTTTACGATCTGAGGTTCAAAATCTCCATTCCGGTCTCTTGGAACTTCAATAGGTATACTCCCATGATCGGTGATTATTGATTTTTTGCTTTTGCCATTCCGGGAGTTGCCGCTATTTTTCCCGGCAGGATCATGTTTGGGATATCCGAGATGTTGGTCCATTTCGGATGTCATTGCTTTTTCTACCAAACGCTTTGTGAGAACTTTTAATAACCCATTCTTTCCGGTTAACTGTTCTGCTGTGAGGTTTTTAAAGTCTATCCCTTCTAATAATTTTTCAATATCTTCTTCTGTGGCCATAATTCTTCTCCTTATTTTTATTATGGCCATTTACACAAATTTCTTTACACCCTCGCAAAATCTTTCCCAGGGCGTGTATATATTGTAATTTTTTGGTCTTCAAATGTTAATAATGTCTGCATCATGGATTCCCATGTGTATCCATTATTGATTTTATTAAGGTCAATTTCTGTACTCATTAATAAACATCACTTAAATACTAGATTTAATATAACTTCCCTCACAAGTCCAAATCCAGCACGGATATCCATTTCCCGCTCCCGTCCCTGTCAAGTGTGCCTTTGCACTGATGGCTGTATTAAATAGTCTTAAGCTATTTCTTTTCACATAGCGGGAAGTGTGTCCGGTAATCTTTTCCCTTTCGGATATATGTAACTGAAAAAGCACTATAATCCATTGTTTCTTTTCATCAGGCTGTACTTCTTACAATTAACTACATTAAATTCAATATTACTATTATTCTTTGCTTCTACTGTAATTGTATCTATCCTCTTTTCAGTTTTCCTTCCTGTTTCCAATCCCCTTTAAATATTCCTTTATCCTCTCCCTGTCCTCGTTCTCTTTGTCTCCCTTATGATAAATCTCAATAAATTTAACAGACTGCAATTCAATATAGTATGAATATATTACCCTGATTCCCGATTTCGCACCCTTCCCTTTCAGTGCTTTGCATGCGAACTTCTTTGCCTTGTATATCTTTGGTTCTTCAGTGTCGAATCCGGAAATTTCAAATATACTTCCGTTATCTATATTAAGTTCGTGATATGCTTTTATCTGTGCTTTTATGAAAATGTCGAGGTCTTCTTCGAGGGTCTTGTATCTCTTGATAAGCTTTTTGAGGTCTCGGCTGAATTCCGGCAGGCGATCGGTTTTAATCATTCTTAGTCATATTCTCTCGCTGAATACTGGTTTGTCCTGTAGAATACCGTCTCGTATTCTATCGGCTGACCGTCTTCCGTAACCTTCCATGGGACATCCTCGTGCGAATATTCGCTGACCTGCTTTGCTGTCCTGTCCGATAAATTGTTTAATACCTTATCAATAACAGCTGTCTCATTTCCATTCAGTACGCTTGTATCTGCCGGCCGGAGAGGGAGATATTTTGTCTGTGGATAATTAAAATATTCGCTTTCAACCTTAATAATATCTTTATCTTTAAGCATAGTATCGACTATCTTTTTAAATTCAATCGGAGTTGGTCCGTAATGGTTTTTAATATACGTGGCTCCAATTAGTTGCTCTTCAAATTTTTCATAATAGTCAAAATCAATGAAATATAAAATTTTATAGATAACAGTTTCACCTACATTTGGCTTTGATCCGACTTTATTTAGTATATAAAGTAAAACCTCCTTGAATTTTTTAAGATTCTTTTGAGGTACATTTATTCTGATTCCCCCTTTGTCTCTGGGTTTTGTTTCCTCGGTTTCATTTTCAAAATTGATCACAGGTTCAGTTTTTATATTGAGCAAAGCATCTATCGAAGTATTAAAATATTTTGCAATAGCCATTAGTTCGTCCGGCGTTAATTTCCGCTCTCCGTTTTCAATTTGTGAAAGCGTTGGGCGAGACACTTTAATCTCGATTGCCAGGTCCTGTTGACTCAATCCTGCTTTTTCTCTAAAAATTTTTATTTTATTACCAAGTCTTTTATCAATAGTGTCCATCGGTGTTCCTCCTTGATCTCTTGTGATAAATATAATAAATGTTGTATTTCTTGTCAAGTATATGTTAGCTTTTATTACATAATCGACTAAAATATAATTGCATCTGACTATTTTATTTTCAATAACAATTGAAAAATATATAAGTCTTTAGTTATTAGTAATAATCTTAGTAAAGGAATACAAAAAATGCCGTCATTAAGCTGGAATAATACATCCATTTAAATCAAGTAACATTCTCTCTCAGCCGATCGTAAAAAGAACAATCCTTTCGAAGTCAATGAATCCCATGAAAACCTATTTCTTATCTTTATCCTTTTCATCTCTCTAAATTGCGAGCTTAACGAAAGCTATAACTTCGCCTACCGCATAGAGACAGACGAAGAAATGTCATCCGAGGTGACTTATTATCTCGACAGCTTTTATGAAGTTGAACGGATTACTACGCCCTGGCAGAGCGATTCAATGACAATTGCAGACGATTTCTTTCCGTTTTATATTGAAATCGAGTATTCTCCTTACAGCGGCTGGATTTATATCCTGCGCGACGGCAAGGTGTGGAAGTCTAAACAGTTCTCTCCGGGTTTTCACAAAGAGTTTTCGGAAGATTATTAATAACTTGCAAATTTATTACTTTTATATTATTAATAGTCAACTGTATTCACTATTGCAGTTTTCGAAATGATTAGTACTATCCGCTGGTCTCATCGCTTCGCTCAACTAGCATGAATACCGCACCCTGAGCGCAGCCGAAGGGTGCGGTATGGAAATAATCAATCGTAAACCGCTTTAATATCACCTTAAAATATGGAGAAATGAACTTATGGAAGAGATGCACAAAAAGATCGAACAGAAGGCCTATGATTTCTTTTTACAGCGGGGAATGACTCATGGCAATGACGTCGGAGACTGGCTCATGGCCGAAAAGGAAGTCCTTGCAGGCGTTGGTAAAAAATCATCAAAGAAAAAGATCACCTTAAAGAAAATGAAATAATTATTTAAAAGACGCAGGTAATCTGAGATCCGGGAGCGATAATTCAAAACGAGTTGAATTTTATTCATCAGAAATAACTGTGTCCTTATCAAGCACCTCGCGGACTTTTTTTGTTAAACCTTACAACGTAAACGGCTTCTGAATAAAATCAATTTCCCCTTCCTGCACGCCATGCAACAGCACTGCTTCATCTGTATAGCCGGACATAAAAAGAACCTTAAAGTCCTTCCGTGTCTGCCTCAATCTTCTAATAAACTCAGGCCCGCTCATCCTCGGCATCACCACATCAGTCAGGATCAGTTGAATGGGTTCCTTGTGCTGTTCGCAAATCAGCAGGGCTTCCCCGCTGTTGGCAGCTTCCAGCAGTTTATATCCCCGGATACCCAGCATATGTACTGCCAGTTTTCTTACGATCTCTTCATCTTCAACAACAAGGATTGTTTCCGTACCGTAAGCCGTTCCATTTTCAGCCCTCTTTCCCTTTATCTCTTCGAAAGGCTCATCAGCTCTCGGAAGATATATCTTAAAGGTCGTCCCTTTATCCTGTTCGCTGTAAACCCAAATATTTCCTCCGCTCTGTTTTACAATCCCGTAAACTGTAGCCAGTCCAAGTCCTGTACCTTTTCCTTTTGCTTTAGTTGTAAAAAAAGGATCAAAAATCCTATCCCTGTCCTCCGTGGGAATACCGTGACCGGTGTCGCTCACAGACAGCCTCACATAATGACCGGGTTTTACCCCTACATGGCTGCCCGCATACTCTTCATTGATATAAACATTGTCTGTCTCAAGGATCAGCCTTCCCCCAAGAGGCATTGCATCCCTTGAATTCACTGCCAGGTTTAATATCACCTGCTCTATCTGCCCGGGATCGGCTTTGGTCATCCCCAGTTCCTCTGCCGGCTGTATCCGGAGCCTAATATCCTCCCCGATCATGCGCTGCAGCATTTTCTCCATGCCCAGAATCAGTTTGTTTACATCCAGTGCCTTCAGCTCCATGACCTGCCTGCGGCTGAATGCCAGCAGCTGCCGGGTTAAATCCGTGGCCCTGTCCGAAGCCCTTATAATCTCTTTAAGATTATCCATTAAAGGGTCGCGTTGTTTCAGTCCGCTGAGGGCCAGCTGGCCGTATCCGCTTATTACCGTTAATAAGTTGTTGAAGTCATGCGCGATCCCGCCTGCAAGGCTGCCGATAGCTTCCAGCTTCTGCGACTGACGGAGCTGATCCCGGAGGCCGTTCATCTTCTTCTCTGCCTCTCTGCGTTCTGTGATGTCTCTGGTAACACCAAGAAATTCCCGGATTCGCCCTTCCGGATCACGTAAAAAATTTATTTTACTTTCTGTCCAGACAGTGGAACCGTCCCTGCGGTTCATTTCAAGTTCCATTGTCTTCACCCTGGATAAATCCTGTACCGGCAAATTCTCTATTTCCATCTCTTCAGCAAGGGCCTTCATGGCAATTTCAAGAGAAGCGGGAGTGAGTATTTCTTCAAGAGTCTGTCCCATCGCTTCATCGACGCTGACCCCGCGGAGGAGTTCAATCGATGGGCTTATATATGTAAAACGAAGATCAAGATCGGCTGTCCATATGACATCGGTCAGAGTCTCCGCAAGAAGGCGATAGCGTCTCTCGCTTTCTATTAACGCCTCCTCTGCCTGCCTGCGGTCAGTGATGTCGATTACAGTTCCTAAAATGGCACGGCGCCCGTTATAATTAATCGAACATCCGAGGATTTCCACTGTTACCAGTTCACCGTCCCTTCGGAGTGTTCGGACTGAATAATGGATATTGCCAACCTCACCATTCAGTCGTTTTCTCACATTTTCTGCAATAATTTCCCTGTCGTCAACAACAGCAAGATCCATTGGAGATAATTTATCCACGACTTCCTCGTAGGAATATCCATGAATCTCGCAGAATCGTTTATTGACAAAACGAAAAAGGTTATCCTGTATTATATAAACGCCTGCAATGGAGCTTTCCACCAGGGTGCGGTACTTTAACTCGGATTCCCGAATAGCCTCTTCCGCTGCTTTGCGTTCAGTAATGCCCAATTCCTCCCTTTCAATAGCGGCAAGAGCGCGGGAGATATCCCCGGCCAGTTTCTGGAAAAACAGCTGTTCTTCGTCCTCCGTAATCGCCTCCCGAAGCACATCAACCGAAATGGCACCGTAGATTCTTCCGTCATATTCCAGCCTGCCTGTAAAACCTGCACCTTCGGTATGGTAACTGACAAGCGGACATCCTTTATGGTATTTTTCCACATCATCACATGCTGCAAAGGGCCTCTTCTGTGTCAGTATCTCACGGGCGCACTGGAGGTATTCGCCGCGCGCTGATTTTTCAGCCAGGTCTTTTATTATTTGCCTGTCAGCGCCCGCGGCTGCAAATGCTGTGAAATTCCTGTCTTTATCCACCAACAATATCCAGGTAAGCCTGTATGCTGGAATTGCTGCAAGCAGTTCGCAGCACCGCTGTATCAGCTGCTGCCTGTCCTTTTCGTGAGCTATCAGCTTATCTATATTCCTGATTGTCTCGATCATGGGTTTAGTTTGCATAAGACGTTCCAATATTTATTACAAGTCATCTCAAAATTAAGTATTATAATGGTAAGATTAAAATACATTACAAAATTTTATTCTTTTATTTGCTGTAATATCCGCCTGTACTTTTCCCCATTTGCTATCAGGTAATTTTCATTATAGTGGTTAATGTATTATTTTCAAGGAAATTTTTTCCGCACTGTTTGCGCCAAATCAGGCGATATAGAAATAATTCTGATTGTATATTATTTGCCTTCTATATTTTGTTGCAAAAACTATATGATACTTGCAATTCCAGCTTGTATGAGTTAATGTATTTTTATCCATCTGGATAAACCTCCTTTTTTATTGTGGATTCGGTTGGTTGCCGAAACCATTCTAACTTAGGAGGTTTTTATTTCCACTCATAGCTAAAGCTTTTTGAAACCAACTGCAGTGCAGGTGGTTTTCGTTGCACAAAAAAGCCTTCGTTTGCGCGAAGGCTTTTTTTATTTTTTTTCGTGACATATATTTTAAAAGTATTATAATAATGTTGTATTAATTCATCTGTCCATTTAATATATGACCCGGATATTAAAATATTATTAGTTATCTGTCTGTTTTACTTTTAATCCGGATTAAAACAACTGATATGTCACACTTCAAGCAGGCCATTAAACTTTTTTTTATAATTATAATATTTTCACAGGCATGCACATTTGACTTCACTATAGGCCCGTGGAAAGACGGGATAATCCCGTATTACCTGAAAGGCGAATTTTCGAAGCAGGATATATTAAACATCAGAGAGGCAATGGATAGCTGGGAAAATGTATGCGGAGTCAGATTTGATAAAGTAAGACCCAGGTCCAGTGCATACGCCATTATCCGTGTGTCACGCCAGGAATGGTACTCGTCCATTGGAGAAAACAACTCACAGTGCCGTATGATATTCGGAAGATACTATTCTGACATCGATGTTATTATACACGAACTCGGCCACTGTCTCGGTTTAGTGCATGAACATCAGAGACCGGATAGAGACACCTATGTAAATATAATCTGGAGCAATATACTTTCCGGCAAAGACTATAATTTTGAAATTATGGATAATCCTCTGTATATTGAACAGGACTTCGACTATGATTACGAATCAATAATGCATTACGATCCTAATGCATTCAGCATAAACGGAAGTCCGACAATAATAGCAAAGGACAGCAGCATAATAAATCCATCTGCGGGAATAACTGATTTGGACGCGGCAAAAGCAAGAGAGATATACGGAGAGCCGTTTGCAGATAATGAAGAAGACTAATAATCTATGAAAAAAATATATTTATTAATAATATTGATTTTTATCTCAGTAAATACTGCTAAAACAATGACAGAGGATCCGGATGTAATATTAAGCCAGGTTGGAAATTATTTGAATAAAAAAGAATCCGGAGAAAAAACTTTAAAAGAGGAAGTTGAAGAATTAAAAGCAAGAGTAGAAGACCTGGAAGATACGAAAGCGGAACTGGAAGAAGTTAAAAAACAGGTAAATATTATAAATGCATTAAAGATAAGCGGTTTCTTCGATGTAAGTATTTCAAATTATAAAAATAAACCCAATGTATTTTTAATCGGACCTTTTGAATTGGACATAGAGCATAATTACGAACATTTCCAGGTGGCTGCAGCACTGGTCTTTTATGAGGGAGCAGATTTAAGGACAGGATTCATTGATTACCATCTGTTCGGCAGCAGAATATCTCCTACGGGAAGATTATTCTGGGATGAAGGACTTCATCTTCAGATCGGAAGATTTGACGTACCTTTCGGGAACGACTGGCGTTATTTCCCGTCCAAGGACAGGATCACAGTCACTCCGCCATTAACAACCGAGCTCATTATGGATGGCGGATATAATGACGAAGGAGTCAGGCTTCTTTTTAATCTTGTATCTATTAACGCCAGTTTGTATATGTTGCAAGGCGTTGAAGAACAATATTCATATGGAGGAAATTCTTTCGGAGGACGGATCGGAATAACTCCTTTCAACAATCCCTTTTCGATTAGATCCGGATCTATACCGCCATTTGAACTCGGTTTTTCATACATAGTTGATATTGACAGGAACGGAGACAAAGCTGAAAAATTATACTCCTGCGACATGGAAAGCAAGATCGGCCCGCTGATCTTAAGCTCGGAATATTACTACCGCGATAAAAGCGCGGGTATATTGCTTTACGGGTATCATGTAACAGGCGGCATTGACTTCTCCTATTTTTCAAAGCTGCCTGTAATTTTGTTCGGCAGATTTGACAGATTTACTTCGGAAGAAATAGTATCAATTAATTATGCTGAAGGAACAGATAAAAATTCCTTAAGCAGGATTACTGCAGGAGTCAATATCAACATTGCTCGTATATCATATTTAAAATTTGAATATCAGAATTATATATCAGCCTATAATGAATTTATAACCGATCAATATTACAATAAAATGTTATATTACCTGCAACTGGTTATAAGATTTTAACGGAGTAAAAACATGCGTCGCCGGGGAATAATTTTAATTTTGTTTTGTATTATGTTAGCGGCATACCTCTTTGCGACTGCTGACAACAATGGATCATTAAAGATACATCCTTTTACACAATCGGCAGCTTACTGTACAAGCTGTCATTCAAAGAACGATAAAAAAATCATTAATCCGAATATAACATGCTCAGAGCTGTGTCTCACATGCCATAAGGATATCAATAATCATCATAAAATAGATGTTCGAATAAATAAAAAATTGCATGAAAAATTTATTTTAACAAAGAAAAAAAGATTAACTTGTATTACATGTCACAGGCTCGACAATGTCAGATTCGACACTTCATCATGGAAAGCCGAAAGTCTTTACGAGAAAGTATTCGCCGGCAAGTCACAATACAAAACATACTTTCTGATTAAGAGAAACAACGACGGCAGTCTTTGTAAAATATGCCACTAAGGAGGATTTACTCAAATGGATAAAAGCAGAAGACACATGGTTCTTATTAATAAGGACTTCCAATTCAAGCTGATAATCAAATTTCTTATTATTAATATTATTATATTAATCCTGTTCGGGGTATTTCTTTATGTTTTCTTAAACAGTGAAGTTGAGGCAAATCTGCTATCAGCGCATGTCGTTTACAAAAACATAAAAGATATGCTTTTCCCGATAGTAATTACACTTTCAATAATCAATATACTTGTTTCCTCGATAATAATCGCCTTGTTTGTTTTGTATGCGTCGCATAAAGTCGCCGGACCTCTATATCGTTTTAACGAAGCTTTAAAAGATGTTTCAAATAGAAATCTGAATACTTATACATCATTAAGAGATGGCGATCAATTATACGAATGCTCAGTTACATTAAAACAAATGTCTCAGGTATTGACGGAAGATATATCCAAAATAAAAACCGGGATTACCGAGATAAAAAATATATATAAAGACAACAGACAAAACAACGAGGCAGAAAAAAAATTAAACGAGATTGAAAATATTGTCAATCTGTACAAGTTGTAATTAAAAAGTTCATCCCCCGATTTTCGACATTGTTCTTTTTGCAATTATGGAAGAACAGACATTGTCGGGCACAGTGCAGTCAATATTATGCGATTTCGGCTTTTCATCAACAGCACGCAGTATTATCTTCTTTAAAACTTCATCGCCCATATCCATCCGGTATGAACTTTTGAGGTCATACTCTTTATTCGAAAGAAGACAAGTCCTTAAAAAGCCATCGCATGTAAGACGAAGCCTGTTGCAATTCGCGCAAAAATTATGCGACATGGGAGGGATGATGCCGATCTTCATTGCAAACTTATTTCTGTATTTAAAATTATACATCAGAGCAACTCTTGTGTCCATACTATTATTGCGTATAAGCTCCCCTCTCTTAACCAGTTCCACAGTAAAATCATCTAATGTAAGCAACGCTGTATCATTTTTATCGGGGGAAAACGGCATCTTTTCAATAAATCTGAGTATTACGTTTTTATCTTTAAAATAATCCAGATAATCATCAAGCTCATTTAATAATTCTTCGCGCAGAACGGAATTTATTTTCACATCGAAAAAATTCATGCTTATTGCTTTCTCAATATTTGAGATTACTCTTTTAAAATAATCTCTTCCTGTAATCTTTATATATTCCTGCTGCGACAGAGTATCAAGACTGATATTTAATTTCTTAACATTGTATTTTTTCAAATCACGAAGCGCTTCGTCAAGAAGGATTCCGTTTGTAGTCAGACACAATTCAAGATCAGGACATGCTTTACGGGTACCAGCTATAATATCGATAAATTGTTTCCTTACCAAGGGCTCCCCGCCTGTGAATCGCACTTTCCTTATTCCGAGACTTGCGAACAGTTCAATTATACATACAAATTCTTCATTGCGAAGAACCTCATCATGGTTCAGGAGTTCCACTCCCTCAGCAGGCATACAATAGCTGCAGCGCAGGTTGCATTTATCGGTGATCGACACTCTCAGATAATCCAGTTTTCTGGAATAACTATCGGTTAACATTATACATTTATCCTAATTATTTTTATTAAAGAACCGGGGTTGTTTTATTATCACAAAAATACAAAAAATTCCATCTGTAATATTTGTTATCCGGTTCCAATATACATGCTTTTGAATACATATTAAAAGCTTTTTCTTTATTATTATTTAATTCATGGACTACGCCTAAATTATTATATATGAATGGACACTTTTCATCTTCTTTAAGGGCTTCATTCAATAATATTTCAGCTTCAGCATACATTCCTTTCAACGCAAATTCAACACCTTTGTTATTAATATCAGCCAGCGGCGAAAAAGAAAAAACATCGGTAAAATATCTATTATAATTTATTCGATTAATTTTCGACGGCGGCGCATTATAACTTTTTTCATCTAATTTAATTAACTTATAGCGTTTTATTATTTCATCGATTTGATTTTTTTTAACACTCTTTCCACTTTCTCCTGAAGCATCTGAAAATATCTTTCTGGAAATAATAATCTGCGGATATCTGTCGCATGAACCGGCGAAAAATATACTTAATAATATTATTAGACTTACTTTTTTTAATGACATAAATAATTATTCATTATGTATCTGAAATAAAACAGTTTTATTCTTAAAAAATATTTAAAAGCTATCTTAAAAATAGCTTATACATCGAAAATTCGATATTATTTTTAATAAAATACAACACCATTCTTATAAAATACTCATTCCGGTCAAATATAATTTTCTTTTGGAAATTATCATTGACGAATAGATAAAAACTTGTATTTTATCACCCTTTGTGATATTCTCCATTAAATAATTGAACAGGAGTTACCGGTCAAATGCGGCATAAAAAATTCATTACTTTTGTAACTATAACATTACTGCTTTTCGGATGCATTAAAAAAACCAACGGCCTTAAACAGGAAGATATTGAACCCTTAACTGCTATTTTCCTTTCAAGGCATATTATATATAATGAATTTACCGACGAAATCTCTGAGAGAACACTTATTAATTTAGTCAATTACCTTGATCCTGCGAAAAATTATTTTTATAAAAGCGATATTGATTCATTCATGAAACATAAGCTTAATATTGACGATTATGTGAATAATAACGATTACTCTTTTATTTTTCAGGTTCAACAGACTTATAAAAAAAGATTTAACGAAAATCTAATTGCAATAAACGAACTGATAAACAGTAATTTCGATTTTAACAAAGACGACAGCATAATTATCGATAGCGAAAAAATTGATTACTCAAATACAAAAGAGGAATTGAGAGAGAGATGGCGAAAAAATATTAAACTTCAGCTTCTAAACCAGTTGTCGTCAGATAAAGACGTAAGCGTAGCAAAAGAAAAGCTTAAAAAAAAGTATCAGCTGCTACAAAAACGAGTTGATGAAATTAATAATGAAAAGACGCTGGCGCTTTTCATAAATGCATTCACAACTGCACTTGACCCTCATTCAAATTATTTAACGCAGAGAGAACACGAAGATTTCCAGATATCAACCAATCTTAAACTTGAGGGGATTGGGGTACTGCTTCGCGAGGATTCCGGCTTTATAACGGTTGAGAGCATAATGCCGGGCGGGCCTGCCTCAAAGCTTCCGAAGGAGCTTCAATTAAAACCGGACGATAAAATAGTCGCGGTCGCGCAGGCAAATGATGAGCCTGTTGATGTAATTGATATGGCGTTAAGAGACGTGGTTAATCTGATCAGAGGCAAAAAGAACACGGTTGTAAAGCTTACTATACTGAGACAGCCGAGCGATAACAATAAACAGCAAATGCTGATTATTCCTATTCTCAGGGAGGAAATAAAACTCGAAGATAAAGCCGCAAAGTCGGAAGTTTATCCTATAAAAAAAGACAAATCAGAAATTAAAATAGGATATATTCAGCTGCCCTCGTTTTATATGGACTTTGACGCTGTAAACATTAACGATCCAAACGCAAAGAAGTCCTCAAACGACATGAAAGTGCAGATCAACAAACTGAAAAGCCAGGGCATAAACGGCATGGTTATTGATTTACGCGGAAATCCTGGCGGAGCGCTCAATGAAGCAGTCAATATTGCAGGTATGTTCATTGATGAAGGGCCTGTTGTGCAGATATTAGTAGGGAAAGATAATGTCGATGTAATGGACGATAAGGATCCGGGTGTATATTACGACGGTCCTATAGTCATACTTATTGATAAGTTCAGCGCAAGCGCCTCCGAAATTTTTGCCGGCGCTATTAAAGATTACAAAAGAGGGCTCGTAATCGGGCCAAGCGCCACATTCGGCAAGGGTTCGGTTCAGACTTACAATGTCCTGCCAGGTAAAAACGGGGCGATGAAAATTACTACAGCATTATTTTATCAGCCCGGCGGATCTTCAAACCAGTTAAACGGCATTGAACCGGATATTGTTATTCCCGACATAAGCGCCGCATGGGATATAGGCGAAAATAAAATGCGCTACGCATTAAAATGGGAAAAAATTACAAAAGCAGAATATACAATTTATAACAAATATCTGCACAGCAATACTATATCCTCTTTAAAAAATTTATCTTCAAAAAGGATCGAATCCAGTAAAGAATTTGCAGAATTAATTAAGAAAATAAATAACCACATAGCGAAAAGAAAAGAAAACGCCATAAGCCTGAAAGAACAGGCAAAAATTGAAAATCAGGAATTAAAAGAAATTGAAAAGAAAGAAAAGCAATCCCGTGCCGAAAGCAAATTAATTAACATGGAAAATGATCTGTTCTTAAAGGAAGCTTTTAATGTCACTTACGATTATATTAAAATGATTAATGCTAAATAGATTAAATATGATTACAAAAAATAAAAACAGTAAGAATGTTTATCTCTCTATTATACTGCCTGTCTATAATGAAGAAGAAAATATTGCCCTGCAATATGAGGAAATACTTAAATCCATCATCCCGCTGAAAAAAACATACGAAATTATTTTTGTTGATGACGGCAGTACGGATAAGTCTTTCAAAATACTTCAGGATATTGCCAGAAAAAATAAATTCGTTAAACTGATCCAATTCAGAAGGAATTTCGGCCAGACTGCCGCTCTCGCGGCCGGAATAGACCATTCACGCGGACAGATAATAATCATTATGGACTCCGACCTTCAGAACGATGCTGATGACATCGAAAATTTAACAAAAAAAATTGAAGAGGGATTCGATGTTGTAAGCGGATGGAGAAGAGACAGGCAGGATAAATTTTTTTCCAGAAAGCTTGTTTCAAAAATAGCTAACTGGATAATCAGAAAAGTAAGCAAAGTAAATATACATGATATCGGCTCATCTCAGGCATACAGAGGCAACGTGCTGAGACAGGTAAAACTTTACGGAGAAATGCATAGATTTATACCCGTTCACGCCTCATGGCTCGGCGCCAGTATTACTGAGATACCGGTAAAACATCATCCAAGAAAATTCGGAAAATCCAAATACACCCTGATAAGAACATTTAAAGTTCTGCTGGATTTAATAACAATAAAATTTCTCGGCTCGTATTCCACAAAGCCTATTTATTTTTTTGGCGGCACAGGACTTATTTTAATATTTGCAAGTGCAATAAGCTTTATCGCTGTAATTGCCATGAAAATCACACAAAATCAATCAATGATCCGCAATCCGCTTTTACTATTAACAGTAATGTTGATAATATTAAGTGTGATGTTTTTTCTGTTAGGCATACTTGCCGAACTGCTTACAAGAGTGTACCATGAAACAAGAAATGAAGCGCCTTATAAGATACGTGAAACCATTAACATGTAAGAAAACTTTTTAAAATCCTTTCGTGATTAACGAATTCCAGGACATTTCCCTGCCCGTTGGGCGGGGTGGACTGCTAATTAAAAAAGGGGCAACTGTCAAGCTGCCCCTTTTGTTATAAAATATTTTTATTGATCCAACGGTTCGGCATTGATTTACATCATTCCGCCCATTCCGCCCATTCCGCCTCCCGGCATACCTGCAGGCATGGATTCTTTCTCCGGTTTATCCGTAATGAGAACTTCCGTCGTGAGCAGCATGCTCGCTATTGAAGCGGCATTCTGCAATGCAGAACGGACAACCTTTGCAGGATCAATTATTCCCGCTTTCATCATATCTTCCCATTGCATTGTTGCAGCATTAAAAGCAACACCGGGTTTCTCAGACCTTGCTTTCTCAACTATCACAGAGCCTTCAACACCGGCGTTGGCAGCGATCTGCCTCATTGGGCCTTGAACAGACCTGATGATTATTTCAGCTCCGATCTTCTCATCACCCTCAAGATTCTTCGCTACATCTCTCATGGCTTTTTCGCTGTTCAGCAGCGTCAATCCGCCGCCAGGTACAATACCTTCTTCAACAGCAGATCTGGTTGCGGATAAAGCGTCCTCAACCCTAGCTTTCTTTTCCTTAAGCTCAACTTCCGTAGCAGCGCCGACATTTATAACAGCGACTCCGCCTGCAAGTTTCGCAAGCCTTTCCTGGAGTTTTTCCTTATCATAATCGGAAGTAGTATCTTCAATCTGTTTCTTTATTGTGCTGATTCTACCCTGAATATCCTTCTGAGAACCGGCACCTTCAATAATCGTTGTATTCTCTTTATCAACAATTATTCTCTTCGCTTTACCAAGCATATCCATAGTTGTGTTTTCAAGTTTAAGACCAAGATCTTCTGAAATAACCTGGCCTTTGGTAAGAATTGCTATATCTTCAAGCATTGATTTTCTTCTGTCGCCGAATCCCGGAGCTTTAACAGCAACACAGCTTATCGTCTTTCTCAGTGTATTGACGACAATAGTCGCAAGCGCTTCGCCTTCAACGTCTTCCGATATAATAAGAAGAGGTTTGCCTGCCTGGGCAACTTTTTCAAGAACGGGCAAAAGATCCTTCATCGAAGAAATTTTCTTCTCGCATATCAGAATATAAGCATCTTCCAGAATTGCCTGCATGTTTTCAGCATTGGTAACCATGTACGGAGAAAGATAGCCTCTGTCGAACTGCATACCCTCAACAACTTCCAGATGAGTCTCGATTGATTTGGCTTCCTCAACCGTAATAACACCGTCTTTCCCGACTTTTTCCATTGCTTCGGCAATTAAATCACCTATTTCGCTATCATTATTAGCGGAAATAGAAGCGACCTGTGCAATTTCCTTCTTGTCTTTAATTTCCCGTGATGTTTCGGAAATATATTTCACTGAAGCAGCGACAACTTTATCAATACCTCTTTTAATATCCATCGGATTCGCACCGGATGTAACACTTTTTAATCCTTCTTTATAAATCTCCGACGCGAGTATTGTCGCTGTTGTAGTACCGTCTCCTGCAACATCATTGGTCTTTGTTGCAACTTCTTTCACCATCTGAGCGCCCATGTTTTCAAAGGGATCTTCAAGCTCAACCTCTTTAGCTACTGTAACTCCGTCTTTTGTAACAGTAGGAGCACCGAATTTTTTATCGATTACAACATTCCTTCCCCTTGGACCGAGAGTAACTTTTACAGCATCATTAAGCTGTATTACTCCCTCAAGGATTGACCTTCTGGCCTCTTCACTATATTGTAACAACTTTGGCATAATTTCACCTTCCTTATCTTAATTTAGTCAACTATTGCCAGTATATCACTTTCTCTGACAATTAAATACTCTTTACCGTCATGTTTGATCTCAGTTCCCGAGTATTTTCCATAAAGAACCTTATCTCCGACCTTAACATCCAAAGGAATCAGCTTCCCGTCTTCATATCTGCCTTTCCCGACAGCTTTTATTTTACCTTCCTGGGGCTTCTCCTTTGCAGTGTCAGGTATATAGAGAGAACCTTGTTTTTGAAGATCATCTTCAAGAATCTCGATTAGTACGCGATCACCTAATGGTTTAATAGCCACGTTACTCCTCCTTAATTTATATTTTAAATTTTAAATTTTTTACTTTAGATTTTTTTATAAAAAAATAGAAATATTTCCGCTTTGCAGATAAATTAAGTATTTATTTACATTACAGCATTTCTTTTAATAAAGTAATCAATTAGCTCTTTGTTTATTTTTAAATAGTTCAAGAAATGCAAATTAAGCAGAATATAGTTTTTTTGTCAAGCATTTTGTTAGCACTCATCTTGATGAGTGCTAACAATTAATTCTATATTAGATATTATAATATCACAAATGCGATATAAGCTTATTATGGACTATTTTTAATGATTGCGGATATTTATAATAAAATATGTTTAAAAATTACAACAATAAATTTTTTATTTATTTTTAATTTTTTTTATAATTTATCCGCATTTTTAGCAATTGAAGTGTAAAAAATAATACATTTAACTAATTATCTAAGATTAAAGTCTGATTTTCCTCCTTTCTTTTCGATTAATTTTATATCTTCTATAATCATATTTTTATCTACCGCTTTGCACATATCATATATTGTTAATGCGGCTATAGATATCGCAGATAATGCTTCCATCTCTACGCCGGTTTTACCTTCAAGTTTTACTTCAGACTCAATTATTACGCCTGTTCTTTCTTTATCCAAACTGATTTTAAGATCAACATGCGAGATCATAAGCGGATGGCACATCGGGATAAGCTCTGAAGTTTTCTTCGCGCCAATTATGCCTGCAATTTTTGCAACTTCAAAAACATTACCTTTAGGCATCAGCTTCTTTTCTATCAGATCCAGCGTTGCGGGCTGCATTCGAACAAATCCTGAAGCCTTTGCTGTCCTTTGGGTTATTTTTTTTCCGCTGACATCTACCATCCTGGACGATCCGTCTTCAGTATAATGAGATAATTTATCCATATTATTACAAATTTTTCCTTTGTTGAAAAGTATGCATATTTGATCCAGTTATTATCCTGTAAAATAATAATTAATATTCTTTCCTGATTTTAACTTCAGTCTTCTTTAAATAATTTTTATTAATTAATATTTATGATCCTGGATAAACTGGATGATAAAACTAACCAGACCGGAGATTATATATAGTGAAAATAAAATCAGAATAATCCAATGTTTTGAAAATATTATCAGTAGTATAAGAATAACCGCAAATATAACAAGTTTAATACCATGAATATTGTTAATTAAATACTTCGGTTTTGTATATTTAACCGTAGAAACCATTAAAAGGCCTATAATAATAAAAATTAAAGCAAATAAAATTTTTGGCATTTCCACATTATACATTGGTATTAGAGCAATAATTATACCGGCTGACGGTGCAGGAAGACCGGTGAAGGAATTACTGTCTGCTAAAATATTGAACCGCGCCAATCTGTATGCAGCACACAGTGGAAAAATAGCCGCAATGAGCATGCCTAAATCTATCGGCATTGCGAAATATGCTTCATGTATGCCCGAGAGATACGCGTTATAACTCAGAAAACCGGGTGCAATTCCGAATGCCACGCAATCTGCCAGAGAATCCAATTCCCTGCCAAGGGGGCTTGTCACTTTCAGAGCTCTTGCAGCCGGACCATCAAGTGTATCCAAAAGGCTTGCAGCCAAAATTAAAAATCCCGCGATGAAATACCCCTGCTGGGTCCCGAGACTCGAAAATACCAATGAAATAAACCCAAAAAGTAAATTCCCTAAAGTCAATGAATTTGGTATCCAAACGCGTGTCATATTTTCCCCTGTATATTTTAATTTGTAATTATCTCAAATACTGTTAAAAATGCCTTTCTGCTATCCGAAAAGTAATTATGAATAAGATACTTCTGTCAATTAAAAAACATTTTATGCTTTTAAACAATTCAATACCATCCTGCAATTTTTTTCGATTTTATTTTCTTTATAAAGATATGATACAAGAGCACCGCAGCTGCATCCTAAATCTTTAAATCCGGCCATCTTTTCAGGACAAAGCCCCCCAATTGCGACAATAGGGATTTCAGTGATTTTTATAAGTTCTTTTAAGACATCTTCCCCTATACCATCTAATAATATATTATTCTTTGTTCCAGTCTCAAATATCGGACCAAGTGCAATGTAATCAGGTTCATACTGCAGAGCAGACATCGCCTGTTCCATAGAATGCGTCGACACACCGATAATCTTATCGGGCGGGAGGATACGTCTGGCTTCCATAACAGGCAGATCTTCCTGCCCCAGATGAACGCCGTCAGCGCCCGAAAGAATTGTGATATCCGGGTAATCGTTTACAATAAACAATACATCATTCTCTCTGCAAACATGCGATACTTCCTTTGCCCGTTCCAGTACTTTACCGGTTGAATAATTTTTCATTCGAAGCTGGATTACAGATGCGCCTCCTTTAATAAGCCTTTCAGCCATTTTCGCATATTCATCATTTCGAACGTACGAGGAATCAAGTATCGCATACAAAGACTTATTAAACCGTCTGTGCTTATCTTGCCTGAGCAGAATTGAAATCATTTCTTTTTCAAGAGCATATAGCATAAACCTTATCTTCTGGAACGGATTTTCGTCTATGCCGGGATGCAGGAATTTATAAAACTCTTCGATAGTCCTCATTGACTCCATTGCCCTGTGCGAATTGCTCTTAGCAAGGTCAATCAGCGAATCCCTGTTCTTTTCGCTCTTTGCGTCATAGAATTTCTGAGAATCGCTTTCCACATCCCTGCCGTATAATAGATCGATTTGTGAATATCTTTTTACTGCTTCAGCAAATTCGTGTCTGGTCTCTTTCAGTTTTGCAGATAATGCGGCATTCCGGATTACAAATCTGAGTATATCCTCACAGACCCTCATGCCTTCAAGCGCCCGGTTTATGTTCGCATCTATTGCAGAATAAATTCCCGCATCCATTACCCTTTTATCCTCCGCCCACAAATTGAACTATCTCGACCACATCGCCTGCGTTTAACTGCTCTTTTCCATATTCAGTCTTGTCAATTATTATGCCGTTCTTTTCCACTGCAACATTTCTGCCTTTTATTTTTAAATGTTTCAGCAGGAAATCAACTGATACAGCATCGGGATGCGTATCAAACCGGATCACCTTGCCGTTAACTGTTATCTGCATAAAAATTGCCCCATTCATAAATTATAATCCCCGGCAGAACTATGCAGGCTGTTTCTGCGCGTAGGTCAGTAAAACCAAATACTATCCGGTCCCAGCTGTTTTCCTCAGCCAGGCTGATCTCTCTCCAAGAAAAGCCTCCTTCAGGGCCGATCATAAGAGAAACATATTTGTTTCTCTTTTTATCCGATAAATATTTTTTTAAGTCCTTTCCGCTGTTCTCAGTATGAGCGATAATCTTTACTCCTGGATTATCGTTCACAATAGCTTCTTTGAAATTCAGCACCTCCCCAACTTCCGGTATTTCTTTTCTCATGGATTGCTTAGCAGCGTTTTCAGCAATTTTTTGCCATCGTGTCCATTTTACATCCTTTTTATCCAATACCGGGATTGTTCTTTCCGTTATAACAGGAACAATCCTATTAACACCGACTTCAACTGCCTTCTGTAAAGCAAGATCAAATGCTTTGCCTTTGAGTATGGACATATAAAGAGTCAGGAACAGATCCGTTTCCCGTTTTGTTTCCATTACTCTTTCAACAATTTCAACTGTTACGGATTTAGAATCGAATTCGCCAATTCTGCCTCTATAAACATAACCGTTATCGCTTCTTAAGTCTATTATTTCCCCGGGCTTTGCTCTTCTTACATTTCGAAGGTGATGGAAATCCTCGCCTTCAATCTTACATCCATTATTAATGATATCAGATGATTTAACAAAAAATTGCGGCATTGCTAATTTTCCCTTAGACTTTCATATCTGAATAATTTCTTATCGTATTTAATGTTTTCATTAAATTCAAAAAATTCAAGTATGGTTACGGTTTTTTTCTTAACATCATACATATCATATCTTACAGGTATTAGTCTGCCATTCTGCGATGCTGTTTTTACTATAGACATTGTTTTAAAGATTATGTTTTCTCCGTCATGATAATCCATTCTTACAGGGATATAATCCTTCTTTGTGATAAAAACTTCCAGCCTGCCGTAAATCCCTGCTTTTACTAGCGGCTCAAGTGTGAGCAAATGACAGTCCATGCCTTTTACTACAGCTTCGCCTTTGATTGCCGCATTGTGACCATCCTTAAGAGAAGCATGCGACAAATCAATAAAAGTAAAATTTGTCATCATAATGACATCAAAAATATCCGGCCCGCGTTTGTTAAAAAGCTTATTCGCATGCAGATCGTATACCCATATGTTTTCTGATCTGGATTTATATAATACCTTAAGCTCATCGTCCCTGTCCGCGCTTCTGAATTTTAAAAGTAAACCATCTGCGGATACGGATCCGTGAACGCTTATCATTCTTGATTTGCCGCTAGGTGTGACATGCACCATCTTTCCTGTAAGACGGCCATTGGGATACACGAACACTTTATCAGCATGCTCAAGGATTTCCTCAGCAGTCAGCACAGCGTCATTCTTCTCCTGAGCATAAGCAGATATATTTAAATAATTGATTGATAACGATAATAATATTATAAAAATTAGTTTCATTTTATCGAAAAAAAATATTTTTGAGATGACTTTTAATATGTTATAATAATTTTTCAATATCTTTTAATATTAACTTCGATGCGCCCGTACTTTTCTTAAAAAACTGGCTTACTTTCCCGGAAGCGTCTTTACGACAGCTTTCCTCCAATAACTCAACTATTTTACTATAAAGCCCGTATGAATCTGAGCAGACCATAAGCCCGCCGAGCTCCTTTAATTTCAACGCTTCATAGGAATTCCCTATATGCGGCCCAGTGAGGATTGCTTTGCCGAATATAGCGGGCTCAAGCACGCTATGCACGCTGCCTTTATAAGATCCGCCTACAAAGACTATATCAGCCTCTTTGTAAAGGCGGGCTAAAACACCGAAAGCATCCACGATCAGAATCTCTTGCTCCTTAAGTAGAACCGGATGAGACACCTTGGCGTAATTGACAGGCCTGTATCCTTTTGATGCTACCAGTTTATTCAGCCTTTCAATATTTCCGGGGTCAATCTCATGTGGAACAAGAATTAATATAACACGGCTATCTTTATCATTCAATTGTTTTAAAGCGTTTAACAAATTCTTCTCGCATATTTTATATGTACTGCCTGCAATTATATAAGTAAAGCCTCTTTGTTTTTTTATAATATTTTTTGATTTTAAGTGCGTATTATCTATTACAGTTTTAATCCGGTCAAATCTTGTATCGCCTGATATAATAATACTTTTTTTATCTGCTATTTTCTCAAATCTCACCGCATCTTCTTCTGATATAGCGTATATTCTATCCAATGATTGGTATGCCTTAGTAAAAAAATTACTGAAAGGAAACCTGTATCTTAATGATTTTTCAGGTAATGTTGCACTTATGAGGGCAAGCCTGACTTTACGTTTTTTTGCCTCAACAGTCAGATTGGTCCAGACATCATATTTGGAGTAAATAATTATTTGCGGATTGATGCAATCCAGCAGCATCTTCGCATTCTTCCTGTAATCCAGCGGAAGATTAAAACAAAAATCGATTTTCCCATATTTTAATCCTGCTTTATATCCTGAGGGAGAAAAAAAGCTGGCGGCAATAAGCAGGTTTTTTTTACTGAATTTGAAATTATCGATCAGAGGTTTTGCCTGTTCCAGTTCTCCTGCAGACGAAGCATGAAACCATATTACTTTTTTATTCTTGTTTTTAATGCTCTCGAAGTATTCGGCTACTCTTTTTTCTTCCCCCTTCCTCAATAAAAAAAACTTCGCCATTTTATTATCGAATAAAGCTATTACCCTCGCAGCGATTGATCCGAAAAAAATTAAAATTTCATAAAGCAAACTTCACCCCCTGAAATGTCTGTCTTAACTTTTACAAATATTTTTTTACTGCTGAATAGACTTTATCAATTGATATATCTTTCATGCATCTGAAATGCTTCTTAGGGCATGCAGGCAATCCCTTTGCAGTACACGGCCGGCAGCTTAAATCAAGCTGTACGACTTCGCCTTTTGAGTTGTAGGGAAAAAAACCCAGCTCTTCTGTCGTTGACCCGAAGATTGCAATAACTGGAATCGAAACAGCGCTTCCTAAATGCATAACTCCGGTATCGTTAGTCACAAGGCAATCGGATAAGGATAATGCCACCGTTGTTTCAGCAAGCGTTAGTCTGCCAGCGAACGATACAGCATTCTTTCCGATCCCGCGCGCAATCTTCTCTGCCCTTTTGGAATCCTCCCTGCCGCCGAGAATCTGTATAAGAGCGCCGGATTCATCCCTTAATCTTTGCCCAAGCTCTATGAATCTATAATCGCCCCACTCCTTTGTCTTCCATTTTGCGAACGGCATTAGCGAAATTATTTTGCAAGTCAGCTTCCCTTTCCTGTTTATTGTATTCTGATCTATTTTTTCCACCTTATCGGATTCGCCTGAATACAGATAATCCACGCCGGACATGCCTTTTATTATTGAAAGGGCTTTTGTAATTTTATCCTGCGTCAGCCAAACCTCTGTCTTTCCCTGAACAGCGGCATTGAGTACTTTAACCGTATCAAAATATCTATTCACCACCGAGTAAGGCTTTTTATACAACCGTATTTTAAAATATATCAGCAATAATCTTTTAATATAATTCTTATCTAATTTATAAATATTTTCTGAGTTTAGTAACAACCTGGAGATAAGACTTCTCGTACTCCTGTGCAGATCAAAGATATAATCATATTTTATTTTTCTGAGAGCCAGCGCCTTGTTAACAACATGCTTAAATGACCTGCCGTTCAGCAGGAACAAATTATCGATAAAAGGATTATCGCTCAGCAGAACACTGTATTCGGGAAGTGTGAGAAAGTCCAGTATTACATCGGGATGTTTTTCTTTCAGAGCCTTAATGATCGGAGTAGTCAGAATAATGTCCCCTATAGAGCTGAATCGGATTAATAAAATTCGCAGGGGATTTTTATTTGGTTTATTTTTTGGCATGAAAAGTCAACTTATATTATATCAATATCAGCCTTAATTTCTTTCATTAAGCTGAAAAATCCAGGGAAGGTTACGGCCGCTGACTCTGCTGTATCTATCTCTGTCTGCCCGTCAGCCATAAGGCCGGCAACAGAAAGCGCCATTACAACCCTGTGATCATGATGGCCGTTTACCACGGTGCCTTTAAGCGAACTCTTCCTGATCACGAGACCGTCAGGCAGCTCTTCAATATCAGCTCCCATTTTACTAAGCTGTTCGCGCATTACTTTTATTCTGTCAGTCTCTTTTACTCTTGCCTGGGGCACATTAATTAGCCTTGTTTCACATTCAGCGAAACATCCGGCAACCGCGAGGGACGGCAGAGAGTCAGGGATTGCATTCAGATCAAATATCCCGCCTTTCAGCTTTCCGCCCTTTACCGTGACATAGTCTCTACCTATTTCCGCTTCTGCCCCCATTGCCTTTAAAATATTGACTATCTCTTTATCTCCCTGCGTATCAAAAAAATCCAATCCCTTCAGAATCAGCTCAGCCCCGGTTATTGCCGCAGCAACCATAAAAAAAGCAGCTGACGAAAAATCTGCAGGTATATATTCATCAAACCCTTTATATCTTTGTTTTCCTTTTATTGAAAACATTTTAAAATCATTATTATTGTATTCAATACCGAGCTTATCCAGCCAATTGAGAGTCATTGCAACATACGGCGCTTCATTCAGGAGCGGAACATGAATAATAGTATCGCCGGATGCCAGCGGGGCGGAAATCAGAAGCGATGAAAGGTACTGCGACGTTACTGCTTCAACACTTGTTTCGCCGCCTTTCAATCTGCCTTTCACAACAGCGGGAGGCTTATTGTTTCCGCGAGTAGAAAAAGCAGTACCGCCGAGTTCCGGGATTGATTTTAAAAGAGCATTTACCGGCCTGCTCCTGATCTGGCTGTCGCCGGTAAAGACGCTATAACCTTCAGCAAGAGAAGCAACGCCGAGTCCTATATAGAGAGACGTGCCGGAGTTGCCGACATCAATAATATCATCCGGCACTGAAGGATCGCCTGCTCTTCCTTTCACGCGCCATGCGTTTTTTTCTTCGTTTATCTCTGCGCCGAACTTTTTCACCATTTCAAAGCACGAGCGCGTATCTGCAGAATCAAGCGGAGCGCGTATAACGGATTCGCCGTGTGCGAGCAGCCCGAAAACAAGAGCCCTTATTGTATGGGACTTTGAGCCAGGTATTTCGATCTTTCCGGATATTTTTGAAGGTTTTACAATAAATTTCATTATGTTGAAATATGCTTCGATAATAAGATTATTTGGAATACATCTTAAAATATAAATTTATATGGATTACTGACAATATTATGAAATACATTATATAATTTCCTGCAGAATTGGTCATTCATTGTTAATTTTTTATGTTTCTAAGTGCTGTTGCTTCAGGCCTAAAAAGCATCCTTAAAAATTTTGTAATGTATTGAATTATATCAAGAAAAAACTTATTTTGGGATAACTTATAGTAAAAAAATATATAAAAATGATATTGTCAATATATTTTACTATAAAATCGGCAGTTATATAACTAAAGTGTTTACCGGAAGGCCGGTTTTATAGCCAATCCGATAAAACACTTTAGTTATGCGGTTTTGATCTTAAGTCCTGATCTATATGATCGGCTCCAACACAGTCATTTTGATTATTGAAGGAGATCCTCTCCTACTTCTTAGGAGATTCAATGATCGATACACCGTTGTCATCTATCTTAAACATCATTAAGTCTTCACCGACAACAACAGGACCATCATAGGTCTTACGTGTTGCATCCAGTACATCTTTTGGTGTAGGGAATGGAACACCTGCTTTCGGATTACCTGACAATACCAGATGCGTGTAAACAGCCAGTTTTGGCCGGGCGACAGCGAACAGCTTCCCTGCCTCTTCCGGTAAAATATGATGTGCAATTACCGCTTTGTAGGCAGGAAACTTTGCTACGAGTGCATCAGGAACCATTAGCACTTCATGGATAAGCAGATCACATCCACGAGCCGCATTTTCAACGTTTTTATTATAACGTGTATCGCCCGATAACACTACTGAGTGGTTCTTGTAGGTAACTTTGAAACCGTAGCATGGTTTAACAAGATCGCCGTGATCTACTTCAAATGTCGTCACTACAACACCATTCTTTTCATGGACTACACCCGGTTTAAAATCGTATGCTTTTACTTTTATCCCCTCTATAGGATTCTTCTCATCAGCCAGTCGAATGCGACGGTCTTCAGAAAATGCCTTCCATAGATAGGACATCATCTTTTTTGTTCCCGGAGGGCCGTAGATTATAAATGGAGTCTTACGTCCGCCAAACGGAGTTTGTATCCATCCTAATAACCACAGATCAGAAAGTCCATTGATATGGTCAGAA
>JAFGSG010000021.1 GCA_016934735.1 Spirochaetota bacterium
GTTGAGTCTTATTTTGTAATAAAAATTCCCCGATATCTTTTGCGGCGAGTAAATCTCTTTCCTTTTTACTTTTTTCCTTACGCTTTTCAAAAATTATGAATTTATGCAGTATATACGCAGCAGGTTCCGGTAGTTGTACCACCATATGCTTATATTTTATTTTTAATACATTAGATTGAAGAAGATTTAAGTATCGTAGTCCCTGAGCGTTAATATGTAGTTTAGGAAGTTCATATGGTTTATTTTTTCCTCTGCCAAGTTCGGGGGTTAAAAATTCCAGTTCAAGTTCAGGGTGCACATATTTAGTGTATCCGGTAGTATAGCTATGAGTAGGGGTGAAGTCCAAAGTGCGAAGTATTTTAGGGATATTTATATCTTTACGTATTTTTGCCGGATTAGGGATAAGAAAATCAATATCCATAGTTCTTACCACAGGTATTTCAGGAGCGTTATCAAAATAAAGTCTGTAAAAATGATGACACCAGCTCCCTATAAGTATAATGTCTTCAAAGGCACCTGACTTATACAGGGTATCAAGTGTAGCAAGAAATAAATTATTTTGTTTTGTCATTTTATCATCTTTTCAAGTTTTTTAATGTCTTTTTTGACTTGTTTATTGAGTTTTTCAAGTTTTCTTCTCTCTTCTATTTTATCTAATAAGTTTTCAAGTTCTTTTCCAGGTAGTTTTCCAATGTATTTAAATATTTTCTTTTTTTCTTGCCGATAATTAAGGTAATAGTATATATTCCCTTTGATATTTTTTCTGATTAGGCTTCCTTTGGGAAGTTTTGCAATTTGTTTTTCATAGTTCTTTTTTAATTGATTAAGTCGATCTAATTCTTCGTTTAATACACCATTTAAGATTTTCATAGTATCCTCTTTTAAATTACCAGACAAACAAGTGAAAAATAGTATAAGTCTGGTAAAAAAAGAATAAATGCAATATAATATATCAAAGTCGACATAGTTACCAGACAAACCTATATATACAATAATATGTCTGGTAACTTATGTCAAGAAAAATAAATTCAAGAGGTTATTACAATTCCGAGATTGCTACTTTGAAAAAAGTGATAAAAAAATTAAAGCCGGGAAAAATAGTCCCCATTCATACTTTTCATCCTGATAAATATAGTGGTTTGTTTAGCCGGAAGATAGTACAGATTTCAGATGGAGAGGTTTTTGTGGTGTAGGGTGAATTTATTTTATTGATATTATAATCACTGATTTTATATCCGGGATAAATTTTGGAGAGGTACAGAGTTTTAAGAATTTACAGATTATTCCATATGGTTTTTTTTAAGATGAGCAAGGAAGAGAGAGCAGGGCGGATGTCAGGATATAAGAGGAGAAGGGAGTATAGGATTTGAGTGTACTTACAATTAATGTTCACTTAATATGTAATGTTCATTAAATAGTGAATATTAATAAGCAGGTGAACATTATGTCGCTTTTAATAATAAAGAGATCAGGTCAAAAAGGACGGAAGATGAGTTAGCGGATGGTATTATTATCAGGGTATCTGTTCTTACATAAAATAAAATTTCCATTTGGCTTTCATAAAAGGGGGAAGGAAAATGAAAAGGAGTTTAATAGTTTTTTTGTTGTTTGTGCTACTTTGTTTAATTACAGTATTCGCTCAATGTAATAATGGTACGTCATCCTGGATGCGTGTTTACACCACCGGACGGCAACCATTAACGACCTATCCAGAAGGAACCGCAATCGATCCTACCGGGCATCTGGTCGGAACGGATGTTGTTATCTCACCTGACGGCAACATCATGGTGGCCGCCTATGTAGGGGATCCGGGCTCTCCGGGTTCACCGGCCGCTCGTGCGGCTTTGGGGTGTATCGCCCGTGATGGATCGGTAGCCTGGTCTCGCGAGTACTTCCCGATTGAGCCTCCAGGCTCACCAGAACCTGAATACTGGCACTTCAGTTTAGGAGGATGGCCACGACTTGTGGCACTAACTCATCACAATGACTTTGCCTTTGCCCTCTCTTTTTCCGACATCCTGCTCCTGCTGGATACGGAAGGGATAATTATCCACAGCTATCGCTTTCCCGAGATAAAACACATAACCGGTCTGCTCGCTCTCCCCGATGGAGGGCTCGTTATGGTAGGGGTAGGTGCACCGTCTCTTCCCGCAAGGACCCCCGCGGTGGTTTATGTACTTCGCCTGGCGCTCCCTGCTGGCGAGGAAGAACCCGAAACGCTCTGGGCGAGGAGGATCGACGGTCTCAAATCAAATTGGCAGAAACCATATCCGCGACCGGATGTGGTCCGTACCGTGGATGAAGAGGGGGGCAGTTATTTTTGGGTGGGTGCCGCGGGAGGTTTTCTCGGATGTCTATCCGAGGATGGAAACCTGTTAAATGCCTGGAAACTGGCCTCTAAGGCAGGAACTAAAATTCATGACGATCATGGACTCGTTCGCAACCTACAGTACGGTGCCCTTGCGACTGACCAGCAGGGACGCCTTTTCTTTGGCGGCAGCTTGGGAGTTAAGAGTCGATTTACATCTGCAATTTCTACCTTTGCTTTTTTGACGAGTCTCGCCCCGGACCCGACGAGTATGAGCATTATCTGGGCTCGTACTCTTACCGAGAACACAGGATATGGACTGGGTACTGTCGTACACGCCCTGCAAGCGACTCCGGAAGGTCTCTTTATGGCGGGACGTACAAGCCATTGGGGCCAGGACGAGGGACACTACAATGAAGCTGCATATGCTGCACGTCTTCAGAGTAATGGTTCTGTTGATTGGGTTCGATTGTTGGGACGCAAGAAGTATAGCGAGATGAAGACGGAATACTCCGATGACTTTGGACATGCCATTGTTTCGACCGGTGATGGTGGTGCCGTGCTGGTTGGTGGAACCTCTTCTTTCTCTCATCCGGAGCCATGGCGACAACCCGTAAAGGAAGCAATGACCGAACATCCCGAACTCCTCGTCGTGTCTTTAGGTTCTGGAGGAGAAGTGGGGAACATCAGATTTGGGCGCTACCCCGAACTCGGCCTGGCTCCAGAACTGGGCGACCGTGTACGACAGGTAGACGTTCTTACCCCGGAGATAATCATCGAGGAGGCCAATATGTCTGCCGAGGAGATAACGATAGCAGCTGAAACTGTATCCTTTGGAACGCGCGAGGGGGGCTGGGAAGAACGGTTTCTGAAGCCGGTATTTAAATTGGCCTTATCTGAGAAAGGAAGAATACTTACCAGCAATCTTTCAATTTTTGTAAAGGAAGATGAGGTGGGCAATCCGGAGATTGATTCAGATGGTGATGGTATAGTACAAGAATGGGAAAATATGGCAATGGAGTATATTAATCCTTATATTGAACTTGATGAAGAAGAGGATTGGTTAATAAGGCGAAACGCTCCTCATATTGTATTTAATGAAACAGATACTAAAATAGTAATACCTCCGGTTATATCGGACCTTGCAGAAAGTGAAATTGAAAAATACGGTGGGCTTGGATTAATAACCACTGCTACAGACCATGTTGCAAATTTTGTCAGAGTACATCCATATCCTGATTTTTATTATCTTCCCAATTTTAATTATCATTCCACGAATTTACCCCAATATATCATTTTTCGTTATGTAGTAACCTGGAGTTTTGATTATGGTCGATTTGGTATAATGGGACATGAGGGAGACCATGAACGTATTTTTATGGCGTGGAAGGTAATCGATGATAAAACCTTAAGATTGGAATGGGTATTTACGTCTTCCCATAGAGATCCAAATGCTCATCATGCAGTCTGGAATGCCTGGTATAGTGTTTGCAATAAGGGTGATGTTGCCTTAACCAATGAACGAACATATCATTCTGAGGTCATGTGCAGCAACTTACAATTTGCTAATGACAGGTTGCTTGTTTATGCATCGGAAGATAAGCATGCGATTTATCCATCTTGTAAAGTATGTGAAGATGTTAAGTTGTTTATAGACGTAGCCGGTGAAGACTGTGGTGGAGGAGGACGTTTCAGGTTCGATTGCTATAATGTAGGCGAACCTCCTGATTTTACAGACCCCCATATCTATGATTTAAGCCTGGATAAAGGAAAATTAGGAGAATTGGAAGAAGAAAATATAGGAACAGAATTATCTTTGCCCAATATGTTAGTTAATAAGCTGTCAAGTCGTTATAGAATACAAATAAGGACAGGTAATGAAGAACTGGCCGGAACAGATGCAAAGATTAGTATCAGACTTTTTGGGAGCGGGGGTACTTCTCCATGGTATGAAATTTATTCTGAACCAAGACCCCCTTCCGCTATTACGATTGAACGTTTAGGCACTTTCGAAAAAGGAGACACAGATAATATTTATATAAATTCACTTGATTTGGGCGAGGTATATCAGATTCAAATTCAACATGATAATAGTGGTCTTGGTCCGGGATGGTATATTAGTGAGATTTGGGTAGAAGATTTAGAAACCAATA
>JAFGSG010000022.1 GCA_016934735.1 Spirochaetota bacterium
TAAGCCGAGAAAATCCTTTGGATGGATATCCTCTGAGCAATTATTTTTAAATGATATTGTTGCACTTGATACTTGAATTCAGAAAATCGATTATTGCTTATGGCGAGCTATTTGATCCTTAAATCTTTCAGTCTGTAGAAAAAATATTAGAGTTGTTTCATAACTCATTTTTTATTGAGTACAGTAACTGAGTATTTCCTCCTCCGCCGCAGGCAGGGAGGAAATACTCATGCTGACTGACTCTAAGTTAAGAAACAAATCTATTTATTGGTGCATTTATAAAAAGAAAATATTATGATAATTTATTTCTTTACAATTTAATAAATAATAATTTCATGTTATATCATTTTTAGATCTGAGGATATTAAAACTAATATGATAGAAAAAAAATTACCTTTTACAAAATTACAGATTGAGGACATAATTAAAAAATATCCTTCACCGTTCCATATTTACGACGAGAAAGGCATAAGAGATAATGCCGCGAAACTGATAAAGGCTTTTTCCTGGGCTGATTTCAAGGAATATTTTGCCGTAAAGGCTACGCCTAATCCCGGTATTTTAAAGATAATGAAAGATCTTGGCTTCGGGGCGGACTGCAGCTCTCTGCCTGAACTTCTTCTGGCTGAAAGGGCAGGATTCACAGGCGAGGAGATCATGTTTTCTTCCAACGACACTCCTGTAGACGAATATGTGAAAGCAAAAGAGCTCGGAGCGATTATCAATCTCGACGATATAAGCCATATACCTTTCCTCGATAAATGCTGCGGAATCCCGGAAGTTATTTCATTTAGGTATAATCCCGGACATCTTCGCAATGGTAATCCGATCATCGGAGATCCCGTGGAATCAAAGTACGGATTTACGCGCCGGCAGATTTTCGAGGGATTCAGGATTGTAAGAGACAAGGGCGCGAAAAGGTTCGGCCTGCATTCGTTTGTTATTTCAAACGAATTGAACAGGGAAAGCTATGTTGAAACATCCCGGATGCTTTTTAAAATGGCAGTTGATCTTAAAAATGAGATAGGCATAAGGCTGGAGTTCGTAAATCTTAGCGGAGGCATAGGCATCCCTTACAGGCCGGAGCAGAATGCGGTTGACCTTGCGGCTCTCGGAAAAGAGATTGAGCGCGAATATATAGAAATAATCGCAGCCAATGATCTTCATCCTATGAAGATATATTCTGAATGCGGAAGGATGATAACCGGACCGTACGGGTATCTTGTATCCACAGTCCTGCATAAGAAGGACATATACAAGCAGTATGTCGGTCTCGATGCAAGCATGGCTAATCTGATGCGGCCTGCTCTTTATGGCGCGTATCACCACATAACCGTACTGGGAAAAGAGAACATGCCTGCTGACCATATTTACGATGTCACCGGATCGCTTTGTGAGAACAATGACAAGTTCGCTATAGACAGAAAGCTGCCCCGGGTCGATGTTGGAGATATAGTCGTTATTCACGATGCAGGTGCTCACGGCCATGCAATGGGTTTTAACTATAACGGGAAACTGCGCTCTGCTGAACTTCTGCTTAAACCGGACGGTCGCGTCGAAATGATCAGAAGGGCTGAGACAGCCGAGGATTATTTTGCCACACTGAATTTTTAAAGTTATAATATCAGTTTTTAAAATAATTTTATATTTTTACTGTTTATTTGCTTCTTTTTAATTACTATTAAATATATTGATTAATACTTTTAATTTTTCTCTGTTTGTTGACGAACATATAAGGAGGTGTATAATATTTTCTATAATCGATATATCCGCTTAATTTTTTATAATTTAGTGAGCGTGTGTTGATTTTTGGAGGTAAATTATGTATGGAAATAAAACAGGGAACAGAAGACGGGGTCCGGATGCCCTTACAAAAGCGATTGGTATTTTTGCCGGAATATCATGGCTGTTAGTTTTTACTGCATTTGTCCTGGTTACTTATGCAAAGCCAAGAATGGCAACTTTATTTGATCGAAGATACGGCGGAACGGGAAGCCAGACATTGGATCAATCATTACTAATGTATGCCAACATAGTCCTGGTACTGGTTATAATTGTTTGTTTTATTGGTTTTTTAATTAATATCAGCCGCCATAAACGCAAGACTGACAAGTTCAGCGCGTCAATAATATTTTTTGGCGTTGGCTCCATAATTTGGCTGATATATAATTTGCTGTCTAATTAAATGATATTTGAGCTCATCATAAAAATTATGTAATATATCTCAATTTATTTAAAAATAAATTGCAGTAATCTTTTTTTCATAAAAGTGTCCGCAACTGTCCTTTGTATTTAAGCACCAAAAGATCCATGCTATAAGCAGCAGTATAAAATAATAACTCTTTATGCAGTATATAAATTAAATGCATTGATGCAAGTATTCCGTTAGTTGTACGTATATTGAATCTGGTATGGAAATATGTACGTTTGATGCTTCATAAAAAAGCTTGAAATAATATATTAGGTTTGATGACATTATATGAGTGCGAATAAGTATTTACAAACGGTGATAATATGAAATTAACAAAGGAAATCAATGCTCTCATACTGGAAATGACGAGAAAAGGACTGAAGCCGAGATATATAGTTATTGGCCAGAACCAATATATGAGGTGGGCAAAGGAGACTGAGGATGCCAGCCTTGAAGAGCTGGAAAATAAATATTTAGGCTGTGATATTGTAATTTGCGGAAGCGATATACTGGAGGTTGTTCCTGAACCAAAAGCTTTATATTCATTTTACAAAAGGGGTTAAACAGAAAGATACGTAATAAAAAAAGTTATTCTGCAGGTGGTCAACTTGCTTCAACGATTAAAAGCGATCTGGGATCGAGCTTCAGATGCAAATCTGAAACAGGATAGATGTCCTGATCTTTTATCAGTTGAAGACGTATGTAATCATTCTCCGGTCTCATGTAAATCAGTGTAGCGATTTCATTTACAAACTCTATTAAAAGAAGCGGAACCCCATTTTTATCAAATACAAGATTTTCATCTTTAAGCGAAGCGCTGATCCATATTTCCAGTCCAAGTTCTTCCGCAAGAGAATGGATTGTCTTTATGTCATCAATTGTGCATTTATTAAAGTCAAAGCCGTCTATTACAATTGTATCAGCTGAGAAATTGCCGTCTTTGATCAAAGATTTAATGCTGCTTGAAATCTGAGTTATCTTCACTCCATCCTGATTAAAGTTCATAATAATTCTGTTTTTTACGATTTCGTCATGTATGTCCATTACCGATTTTATATTGAATTTTTTTGCAATTTCCTCAAATATATCTTCATACCATGATATTATATGATTTGTGTCTGCGGAGAAAGATACGTGTATTACATGCTTATTATCGAATAATTCGTCTGTTGCAATATGCACCAGACAAGCTGTTTTTCCTACTCCCTTTCGGGCTGCAATCACACCAATATTGCCTTTACCTATTTCTCCTTTTTTTGATTTCTCTAAAATTCTCAAAGGATTTCTTTTATTCTGTTCTGCTTTAATCATTGTATTCTCTCCTGGTTTTTCCTAAAATAATAAAAAGATAAATAATTATCCTGTTTTTACTTTTTTTTCTTTTTCTCTTCAATTTCCTTTTTAATTTTTTCCGCGATGCTTTCCGGTACCTTTGAGTATTTCAGGAATTCCATAGTGAATTCATACTTACCCTGTGTCATTGACCTGAGATCAGTTGAATATCCGAACATTTCAGATAGCGGAACCTCTGCTTCCACACGGCAGACAATGTCATCTTCAGTAGTGCTGATAATAATACCGCGCCGTTGATTGATGCTTCCGAATACGTTGCCCTGAAATTCTGATGGACCTTCTACTACGACTTTCATAATGGGTTCCAGTATTTGAGGATTAGCCTTGCTGTAAATCTGCCAGAAAGCAGAGGTTGCAGCTATCTGGAATGCCATTGAAGACGAGTCGACCGAATGGAAGTCTCCGTCATCAAGAGTAACTTTCACTCCGACAATGGGGAATCCGATAAGCCTGCCTTTTTTTAAGCAATCATGGAATCCTTTTTCGCAGGCAGGTATATATTCCGTCGGAATGACCCCCCCCTTGATATTATTTACAAATGTGAACAATTCCTCCTGATCTGGTTCAATCTTCCCCGCAATACGCGCGAATTGACCTGCGCCGCCTGTCTGCTTCTTATGGGTATAATCAAAAGCTACTTCTTTAGTTATTGCTTCGCGGTATGCTACCTGAGGCATTCCTGTTTCGACAATTACATCGTATTCACGCTTCATCCTTTCTATGTAAACGTCCAGATGAAGTTCTCCCATGCCGCTTATGATTCTTTCGCCGGATTCTTCGTCCGTATATGTTTTAAACGTTGGGTCTTCTTTTGTGAACCTGTTAAGTGCTTTTCCCATATTATCCGATGACTTGAGGTCTTTCGGCGCAATTGCAAGTGAGATGACCGGTTCCGGCACATGCATTGTGGTCATGGAATAATTTAAGCTGGGATGAGTAAACGTATCTCCGGACGCGCAGTCGATGCCGAAAACAGCCACGATGTCTCCGCATCTCGCGCTTGCAATATCTTCCATCTTATCCGCATGCATGCGTATTAATCGGCCTACCTTGAATTTTTTTTTGGCTCTGCTGTTATATAGTTCGTCTCCCTTTTTTAATGAACCCTGATATATTCTTATGTAAGATAATTGTCCGTACTGTCCATCTTCAAGTTTGAATGCAAGTGCTACTGTGGGTTTGTCTTTTTCAGATATTAGTTTTATTTCCGTCTCATTGTTGTCAAGATCGAGCGCTATATTTGTAACACCTGTCGGATCCGGCAGATATTTTATTACCAAATCAAGGAGTACCTGAACACCTTTATTCTTATACGCTGAACCGATGGCCACGGGAACAAGCTGAAGCGACTGAGTTGCTTTCTGAATTGCTTTATGAATTAACTCTTCGGTTACATTGCCTTCAAGGTAGGCTTCCGCAAGTTCGTCAGAGACCATTGTGACTGCGTCAAGAAGATCTTTGTGCTTTGCTTCAGCTTCGGCGCGCAATTCAGATGGTATTTCTTCAATCCGGATATTTTCACCGTTTTCACCGTCGAAGTATACTGCCTTCAAAGTAATTAGGTCCACAAGTCCCTGAAGTTTGTCTTCCAGGCCTATGGGTATCTGCAAAAGAACTGCGTTAAGTCCGAGTTTTTCGCGAAGCTGTTTAGTTACTTTGTAGGGATTCGCTCCTGTCCGGTCGCATTTATTGATGAAAGCAATGCGGGGAACCTTGTAGCGTTTAAGCTGTCTGTCAACGGTTATAGACTGCGATTGTACACCGCCAACGGCGCACAGCACAAGAATGGCGCCGTCAAGCACGCGAAGGGCTCTTTCTACTTCGATCGTGAAGTCAACGTGCCCCGGAGTGTCGATAATGTTGATCGAATGATCCTTCCAGTCTACATTTGTCGCTGCTGAGGCGATTGTAATGCCGCGTTCACGTTCCAGATCCATGGAGTCCATTGTGGCACCCTTGCCGTCTTTGTCCTTGACCTCATGGATTGCGTGAATTTTTTTACAATAAAAAAGGATTCGTTCAGTAAGCGTGGTTTTGCCTGAATCGATGTGCGCGCTGATACCAATGTTGCGTATTATTGAAATTTTGTCCTGCATTAAATGGAACTCCTGATATTAAAAAAGATTAATAACTTAAATATAATTTTATTTTAATGAAAAAGCGTTTATGTTAAAAATTCAGTTGAAATGTAAGCCGAATTAAGTAAGTAACAATAGATTCAATATGCCTCTGGATTAAAACACATATCAATGAATAAAGAAACCAAAAATTATGTTGCAGTAAATATTAGTCAAATATTTTTTTATTTATAAAATATTTTTTAAACCATTTCACCAATGCCTTATACCGCTTTCTGCCATGCAAACAGCATTAACTATCTAAGCGGATATGGATTTTTTTCCGGCAATTAGCTTTATTCGGTAAACGGCAGGGTAATAATAAATTCTGTTCCTTTGGTTTCCCTGTTCCTTACACTAATCGTGCCTTTGTGATCTTTGATTATTTTATTCACAATGGCAAGGCCTAATCCTACACCGGTAATCTTGGTTGTAAAAAAAGGCTCAAATATATCTTCAAGATTTTTATTTTCAATTCCTATCCCTGTATCGTATATATTTATAATAATGCTTTCACTTATCTTATCTATACCGGTAGCTATTTCAATCTCCCCGCCGGAAGGAGTTGCATCAATCGCGTTTTGCATCAGATTCAAAATAACCTGTTTAATCTGATTTGCGTCGGAATTAACAAGAGGAAGATCTGAAGAAAGCTTTGTAGTGATATGAATTTTTTTTTCAAAAAAAACATTTTTTAATAAATCTATCGTATCTAAAATTAAATCGTTGATATTATTAAGATTTTTTATTAAAGCTTGCGGTTTTGTTAAGTCCATTACATTAGAAAGTATATTTTCCAGTCTGACGGATTCTTTGAGTATCACATCAGCTGCATTCCTGATTTTGTCATTATCATTCGCGATCTGTTTAATGCGCCTTGCGTATCCTCCCATGGTTACGAGAGGATTCCTTATCTCATGCGCTATATGCGATGATATCCTTCCGATTGCCGCTAATTTTTCCGATTCAATAATTGCCTCCTGCTTATTCATAATCTTATCCATTTCTTTCTTAAGGGTAGAAACATTATGATAACTATCGATCAATAAAGATGCCTGAACGGCAAAAATTGAAAGAAGCTCTATGTGGTCGTTTCCGATGGGTACTTGATTGAATTTATTATCTGCAACTATAATGCCAATTGCCCTATTCTCTATAATAAGAGGGACCACAACAAATTCCGATACATTCATAAAATTTTTAATATACTCATCAACTGAGCTGTCGTTCCATGAATTATAGACATGGATATTTTCCAATGTTGTAAATGATTTTACAAAGATGTTGTCAGACTCAATATCAAATTTTGTGTTTATTACTTTCTCAAGCAGTTTGCTTCCTTTTCTGTTCGGATCATTGAACGTATTTGCGAGGTCAACTACATCTATGCCACCCTGAGGCATGGAATTCCATATTTCAATCGCTTCCTCCATTGAATCCGGGCCGACCGCTATTTCCCCCACCAGGAATTTGTTTTTCTGGTCAAGTAAAAACAGCATCGCACGGTTAAAACCGAGTCCAGCCCCTGATGTAATGCCGTATAAAATCGTATAAAGTATTCTGTGTATCTCCTCATCCCTTTGAATCGATCCAGTCACCTGGCTTATCAGGTTAATCTGGTAATCTTTGCGGCACTTGCTGGTTATATCATCGATAATTAGTACTATTTGTTCCTCACCCATGGCAATGATCCTTGAAATTTTTATGTCCGCGATAACAGAAGTCCAGTTTTTTGATAGCAGGTGAATTTTTTCAAGTATTGCCGATTGTTCCGAATCATAGATTTGCTCAATTGAATTTTTTAAGTTCTGTGCTACAAACAGAAAAATATCTTCAATTGTTTTTCCGGTTATTTCATCAAGATCCAGTTGAAATTTTTTACAGAAAGTATCATTGGCAAATATTATTTCTTTCCGTTTATTTAGTATCATTAAATATGACGTAATTGAAAATACAATATTATTGTATAATTCCCTGAACGACTTTGTTTCATTTTTTAATTTTGACATAATACTGTCTATGTATTTTCCGATTAGTAATATTTCCTTTGTAATATGAGTGAGTTCGTCTTTGCCGGAAAAATTATTTTTGCTATACAAGAATTTTCCTTTTTTGTAGTCAGATAAGATGTCTTTAATATTATTTATTTTATTGGTATGCAGAAATTTATAATAATATATAATTGCTGTATTTTTAATAATGATTAAAAGGAATATTATATAGTTAATGTAATTGGGGATAGAAATCAATGTTTTACAAATACATATGTATGCTATGATAATGATGTCTGAAAATAACAATAGGAAGATTTTTAGTAGAGAGTTAATGGCCATTTTTAGCTGAATATAGTATTAAACTGTTTTGAAAAATAATTAAATTAACGCATAATACAAGTTATGACATAGGACATATGAGTAGATGCAAATACTTTTGTATTAAATGATATAATATGAAGCTTGTAATAGCAACAAAAAATAATAATAAGGTTAAAGAGATTAGAGAAAAGTTCTCTGATTTCATGGATCTGGAAATAGTATCCCTGCTGGATTTTAACAATTTGCCAGAGGTAGTTGAAGACGGATTGACTTTTGAAGAAAACGCATTGAAAAAAGCAAGGGAGTATTGCGCGTTCACTGGTCTTACCGTGCTTTCGGATGATTCCGGTATTGAAATAGATGCTCTTTCCGGCCAACCAGGGGTTCGTTCTGCCCGTTACGCTGGTGAAAATGCGAGTGACGATGAAAATAATGAGCTTGTTCTTGCAAAATTAAAAAAAGTACCTGATGAGAAAAGAACTGCCAGATTTATTTGTGTTATTGCGGTAGTTCAGCCGGTTAATATTGAATATCTGACAAGGGGAATATGTGAAGGCCGGATAATCCGGGATAAATCCGGCACTAATGGTTTTGGCTATGATCCGATTTTTTTCATTCCTCATTTGGGAAAAACTATGGCTGAATTAACGCTCACAGAAAAAAATAAAATCAGCCACAGAGCGTTAGCTCTTGATAAAGCTGAAGAGATATTAAAAAAAATCTTGGAGACTTCGTAATTTGGGAAACATCTGCTTGAGGTTTTTATTTAAGAATTCGTTAAGGCCTTTGTCATAATAAACATAAGCAACAAACAGTATCCATAGCAGCAGGGTTAAAATACACATAAATTTAAGCAGCCTCAAAGCTCCGATATGATCAGCCTTGTAAAAAATAACGAGTAAAGCCAGCGGCCATAAAAAAAACAGATTAGTAAAAATAATGGCGGTGAGTTCAGTTAAAAAACTGATAGTTACTTTGTACCATTCTTGTGCGTTAATGAAGGAGGTATAGCCTTTTGATATTTCTTCAAAAAAGAACCAGATATAGAATGATAGGATTAGCGTTGCGACTATTTTCCAGAAAATCTCGATGTTTCGTCTGAACCATAAAAGTATTACTCCTATGCTCCAAAGACCGATAAACATAAATACGGATTTGATCAGTAACGGTTTATCCATTGTTTTTCTCTTGTTTTTTTACACCGTAATCTATATTTTACGAAGATTATCCGGATATGATAATAAATTCGGCTTTTATGCAGTATTATCTTTAATATATTATGATATTTTGATATCCAGTAATAACAAGCATATTTTATGAAAGTATTATTAGCAATAGTTTTAATGGTGTCTATTATATCGTGCGGGCGAAATCATAAAAGCGACAATTGCGGATGCTGTTATTCGGTTTCCGTGGAAGGGCACTGGAGCATAAGCAAAGAAGAGATTTCTAAGGCTGTATCTTCAGTTTTAAAACAAAATGAAACAAGCCGATATTCGGTTGAAATAACAGTATTCGGTTATTCATCAGGCAAAGAAGTATTCTATTATTTTAAAGATAATAGTCCTGATGACATAAAAATCAAGACATATTCAGGTAATATAAACGCGCTTGTTAAAATTAAGAAACAAAAAATATTGCGGAAAGTAATTTTTTTGAATGCAGAAGGAAACAGCAAAGAAGAAATTTTACAGGCATTAGCAAAGGAACTCCAAAGAGCAATTTGTAATAATTTTCAATAAAACGCATTCTGAGTGAAACAGCCAGGATAAAATGATGCACGCATCAGTCAGTTAAGCTGATTTTCCCCTAACGAGCCTGTAGGCGAGTTTTATCGCCTCGAGCATGCTGTTATGATTAGCTTTGTTCTGTCCGGCAATATCGTATGCTGTGCCATGATCCGGGGATGTTCTGATTATGGACAGCCCAAGAGTAATGTTAACTCCGGATTCGAATGCGAGTGCTTTAAACGGGATCAGGCCCTGATCGTGGTAATGCGCTATTGCAAGATCGTATGCTTTCCATTTCTGCGGAGTAAAGAGAGTGTCCGCTGCAAACGGCCCTTTAATATTTATTCCCTCATCCAGGGCTCTTTGAATTGCTGCTTTAGTGACCTTCGAATCAAAATTACCTATAGCGCCGTCGTCTCCGCAATGAGGGTCCAATCCGGCTATGGCAATTTTTGCATTTTTCGAGTCCAATAGTCTTACCGCATTTTGTCCTGCTAAAATTGTATCAAATATTTTTTCTGCGTTTATTGTTTTAGAAATGTCTGCTACCGGAATGTGAGTAGTGACAAGTAAAACTCTGTAATCGGGTGAATACATCAGCATATATGGATTTTTTTCACAGATCATCTCTGCTATATATTCAGTATGCCCGGTAAAGCGGCAGCCGGATTTTTCTATATTAGCTTTGCTGACAGGTCCTGTAACAATTGCGTCAATAATGCCCTGCCTCCAGAAGTCAATAGCTTTATCAACATAAATTCTGGATTCCATGCCTGTGATCGCGCTTCCTTTGCCTGGTGCAGGGATGGGATTGTCAGAAGAAATATTAACCAGATTTTTTTTAGAGGGAATAATATCTGAAATATTTATCTTATTTTTGTTGATAATTAAATACTCGTTGAAAATCTTAGGATAGTTTTGCTGTAAGACATCCAAGCGGGCAATGACGACAGGCGTTATATTATTATCCTGCATTGATAATTCATTTACGGCCTTAAGGGTGACCTCAGGCCCGATACCAGCGGGATCCCCGATTGTAATTCCAATTTTAATGGAAGGATTATTCAAGAAATTCTTCCGGGATTATTTTATTTTTTTGATATTCGGCATCAATTAAAGTTTTAGCCGATGATTTCAGATCGTTGGAAATCGCGCAACGGCCCTCGAGAATTACGCCTTTTTGAATTATAAGTTCAGGTGTTTTAATGTCGCCGAGAATTTTTGCACTCGGCATTAAAAGTACTCTGTTGGTGGCATTTATATTTCCGATAACCAAACCTTCAACGATTACAGATACAGCATTGATATTCGTTTTTATTTTTCCCTGTGATCCTATATATAATTGCTCTGCCTGAAGATATTTTCCCTCGAAACGGCCATCAATTCGAAGAGAGCCGTTTATATGGAAATTACCGGTAAAATATGAGTTTTCACCAATGATATTACTGGAAACATCTCCACCGGATTTTGCAATAGCCATTTTTTCCTCTGGTTTTTATTTATAAATATCTTTACCAAACATTTTATTAAAATATTTCCATTCAGGTTGTCAAGATGAATTTGATGAAAAAATAAATGGCCTTGCTGGTATTTATTTAATATTCGGAATATTAATTAAATCCAATGCTTCATCAAGAAATTCGAGCATATTTTTAAGCGCATTTATTACTGTCCAGTTTTCGTATGTAGCATATTCTTCATAATCAGCATATTTAATTAAATCATCAGGATTTAAAACCATATTCCCGCCGGATTCCTGATTCGCTAGTAAATTTGTGACAAATTGTTTTACAGATTTAAAGAATTGGTGGATTTCAAAAAGAAAAAGTCTTCCGTGCCGGACTCTCATCAAATGAAGCTGATTGATGTATTCAGACGATCTTATTTTTTCAATATCATCTATTGTCTGGCAGAATGATTTCAAAGCTCTGTTGCATTCATCAAGTTTTCTGTAAAGTGCGTCTCTTTCGCCGGAATTCGAGAAATCAAGTTTAGTGTGCTGATCGGAAATAACGACCCATATCCTTTCTTCAAAAAATTTCATTATACTTGCAGCTTCATTCGTTTCAGAGTCTTCTTTATAATTAGAATATATTTCAATATTTATGTTTTTTAAATGTTTATAGTGTTTTAATGATTTAAAATCGTTGCGGGGTATAGCCATTATATTGGCATATACGGCATTTTCAATTTCTTTTAAATCTGATCCCGGATAAAGATCAGCGAGTTTTGATCTAAGATTTTTTATATCTTTTTTTACTCTTGTTTTTTGAACTGCGTCTATGCTGGTTTTTAGAACGCTTTCGAGTAATTTTATTGATTTAACAATCTCTTCTGATTTTTTTTTCTTTTTTTCCATCTCTGTTATGCAAAATATATGGTAGTTTCGGATTTTGATTATATCATACTTTATAATTTATTTGATGTAAAAAATTCAATAATAATTTGTATCATAATAATGAAAGCAGGTGAAAAAATCAAAAATAATGGCTTTATCCCTTCTGAAAAGCATCCGAAAATATAATATGATAAATCAGATTATTAATATAGGCAATCACATAAAAACTATACTGTGGATTTTTTTTATTATGTTTTTTGGATTTAGTGCGAATGCTGAGTCTGCCGCTAATACTTCGGAATCTTTCGGTATTATAAAATCAATTAACCAACAGGATGACATAATTAAATCTTTACGTAAAGATATTAGAAATACTATAATAATAATAAAAAGAAATAGCAGGCCGGAAAATTTACCTGAATTAAAATTTTACAAATACAAGGTAAAAAAGGATGATAATTTCTGGAAGATATTATCTAAATCTTCACTTAATATTGATACACTCTCATCTGTAAATTCTCTGTCGTCACCAATGGATGTTTTTCCAGGAAAGGAAATATTTTTATCCAATATGAGAGGTATAATCCATAAAGTAAATAGTAATGAAACAATTGGGGATATTTCAAAAAAATATAATACAGAAAAAGAATATATTTGTATAGTAAATAAAATATGTGAGAATATAATCGGTAAGGAGTATCTTTTTATCCCTTCCGGAGAGCTTTCAAATATTGAAAGATCTCTTTTCCTCGGAGTCGGATTCGCCAGCCCGTTAAAACACTATACCCGAACATCTGGTTTTGGAAACAGGGTTGACCCGATTAATAAACAGTTTCGTTTTCATGCAGGCCTTGATTTGGCATGTCCTGTGGGTTCAAAGGTTTATGCTGCGCGTAAAGGCAGGGTAATTTTTTCCGGATATAATGGCGGATATGGTCTTTTAATAATACTTAAACATGAGCACGGTTATTTAACTTATTACGGGCACCTTAAAAAAGCATTCATTAAAGAAGGGGATATAATAGCAAGAGGGGCTTTGCTGGGATTAACAGGCAATAGCGGAAGGTCCACAGGCCCTCACCTGCATTTTGAAGTAAGAAAAGAAGCAAGACCTGTAAATCCGGGAATATTATTGTAGTAATGAGCTAATACGCTCACCTAAGCTAGTCTGTTATTACTCAATGCTGTCCATCAGGCTCAGCATGTCATCGCCGTCTTCGGGGTATTCTGCAAGAAGAAAAGTAATCAGGAGCTGCATTTCATTTTTTTTGAAACTCTGCATGAATTCATTTCTGATTGTATTTGTAAAAGTTGCGACAAATTTTTTATCCTTCCCGGGAAATATGACAAGTATTTTATTCCTATCAAATCTAGCGGAAAAGTCGGTTTCGGACAGCCTGCTTTTTATTAGTTTCGCAAAATTATTGATCAGCTCCTTTGCTTTTTCATAACCAAAAACATTGCCATACCTCTTATAATTTTTAATGGAAAATAAGGCGAGCGTCAGCGGGATAGCAAGCCTTTTAGCGTTTGCAAGTTCAGAATCAATTCTTTTAAAGAGGATTCCAATATTATCCATATATCTGTTCTCATCAGGATCGATATGCATAATATTTATTATGTTTAATAAAATCATCTTTGAGAGTTTATCGAAATTAGTATCGATTTCAATTTTTCGTTCATTGTTTAATAATTCGTCATTGACTTTGAAAATTATAATAAAACCAATCAGGTGTCCGCCGACTACAGTTGGATATATCCAGAGTATATCCATTTTTTTTAATTCTGTTTCTTTAAATATTGTTTTAATGATTTCTGAATTATGAAAGTCCGGGATCCTTGGATTAATAATTTTTTGATTGATGAAAGAAATAAATGGCTCTGTGCCAACTATAGAAAGCTTAATATCATGTACCGGCTTTTTACTTGTTATAACAGGAATATATTTATCTAGTATCTTATCATGCGAAAAAACTGAAAATGTCATTATTCCTAGTTGCTGAAATTCTGATGCAATAATATCCTTAATTTTTTTAAGGCTGTTATTGGTAATAATTTTTTCCTGAATACTGTTAACATGATGAATGAACTCAAGGCCTGTCCTTGAACTTTCATTCTCTGTTTTTATTGTTTCAATTGTATTAATTTTATTAAATTCTATAGCGGAAGCTTCACATATGGCCTGAATAAATTCTTTTTCTTCGGCGGTGTAATCTTCATCAGTAATTTTATTGCCGAGAGCCAGTATTCCAAACACCCTGCCTTTAAAGAACCATGGTATCAGCAGTCTAATGCCTATTGATGTCAGCTCCATGTAATTATTATTATAGTCCGGATCGTTTTTAAATTTTTCAATATCAATTATATCTTTTTTGACAGTTTTAAAGATTCCTGTAGTTGTTTCAAAAGCAAATGTTTTATTTACGGACTTCAACCCGTTGGAATTCACTATTATCCATTTGTCGTTTTCCGGATTTTTTATTAAAATTGAAGCTGAAGATGTACCTATTTGGCCCATAATGGAGAAAATAACTACTTCGAAGAGTTCTTTTTTTGTACTGGATCTTGATATCTCTTTTCCGATTTCATATAATGTCATATCTTCATTATATTTTTTACCAGGTATGCTGCCGAACTCGCCGCTATATTTTCTTGTCGCGTCTATTCCATGTAAATTTGATTCTGTGACTGGTCCATTAATTTGGTTTTCAGCTAGCCCGGTTTTATGATAATTGTCTTCAGGTATAATATATGGTTCAATTTCTAATAGTTCGCCCGACGTTTCTGCTTTAGATTCGGTGTCCTTTTCTTTCACATATCCTGAGCTTATTACGGCATCGATATCCTTTGGCAGTATTGGTTCATCTTCTGCACTCAGAGGATTAGGAAAATCATATTGTGTCGGAACAACATTTTTTTTAGTGGTTTTTTCGCGATCTGTTTTCAAATTATCAGGATCGCTGTCCGTTTGCTCGCTTTTAAGCGCTTTTAACGCGTCTAAAGGAGAATAATTATCGTCCTCGGGCAGATCAAAAAGATCATCTCGGATATTATTCCTAACTTCTTCAGCCGGTTCATTAAAATTAAATGTATTCTTTTCCAATGTGTTTACCTCCGGCTCATCATCAAGCATTTCTGTTTCTGCCGGCCCCGTGATAGTATCGAGAAGAGTGACTTTCCCTTTGCGGTTTATTTCTTTTTTATATTCAAGAGCTTTTCCCAATAAACCCATTTTTATGCTTCCACGTATTTTATCGATGCAGCAAATAACTCAATAATATTTTAAAATTTTGCAATAATTATTGCCAGGCAGCTTATTATGTTCCAATTGTTAATTAAAACAGTTATAATAAATTTTAAATTAAGTTCATATTCTTCAGAATCTATTTTTTTCTTCAGGTGATTTATTGAAAAGTTCATCCAGGTGGCTGCGTGAAATTTCTTTATCTTCCAGATCAGCATCAATTGCTTTATTATTGTTTTTAGAATTATCATAAATTGTTATACTGTCTGTAATGTCATCTATTGTTTCTGCTGTTTCTTTTTTTATTGAATCATCAAGTTTTTTCTTAATCTTCTCAACATCTTCTTCTAAAATTAACGCGCTTTCGGCCGATATATCATCCTCGATGCTCTTTCTTTCATCATCCAATAAACTGTCCGGAACAGGCAGGATGTACTTATATTTGCTTAATGTCATTGTGTCAGATGGATGCTGATCCAATCCGGCATTTTTCAGATCTGCCGTTGCATGATCTATCTTTCTATTGAATAATTGATTTTCAATAAAGTTTATTTCATCCGGTATTAGTCCCAATATTTGTTCGTAGGGTGTGGTGATTTTTTCCTTTATTAAATTATCAGAGGAGCCTTTATAGTATGATAATTTCTCAATTTTGTTATTAGTTAAAAATGAATCATCTACGAATGCAATATCATCATCAGAATATGTATGTTTGTCTTTTATCTCTTTTTCTTTTAATAAATCTTTAAATGTTGGATAGTTGTCCCGAATTAAGCTGGTAATTGTTTTCCTATCCATTACATCAGATTCGGTAAGCTGTTTTACTTTTCCGCCTATGACGTCCACCATGCCGGATGATATATTTTCCAATTCATCTATGTCCGGATTATGAAAACCGGACTCTGATATTATGAATTTATTATTGTCGATTATTAAGACATTCTCATCTTTTATTTCTTTACCCGTGGCATTCACTTTGGACTGGGTTACAGCTTCAGCATCTACATCGGGAGTCGGGGTGATCACGGATTTTTCTTCTATTTCAGTTCTGACCGCTACATCGGGTTGTTCGCTTTTTTCAGTCGAAGCCAAATCGGATTTTACATTCTCTTCCTTGATTGTTTCTGCGATTGTATCCGTAAGTTTTTCTTTCTTTTCTATTTTTTCTTTCTTTGATTTTTCTTCAGGCTTTTCAATTTCATCTTTAACCGTATCTTTTGTCTTGTAGCCCTTCTTTCGAACTTTTTTTTGTTCTGATTCTAGATCAGTATTTTCTTTTATTCCGAGATTTTCGGGATTTCGTTCAGTGGGCACAATAAGCCCTTCAAGTTCTTTAAATAAATCTCCTCTTGTCAAGGAAAGCAAATCTTCTTCGGCGATTATTTCTGCTTCATTTAAATTAATCTTGCCGAAATCGCCAATATTAAAGTTTTCAGGCAGTTTTTCCAGCAGCTTTTCTGGTATTAGGATTGTGAAAATGTTTTCCTTGGATTCTTTGAGTGTTTCTGTTTGCTCTTTTTCTTTTGTCTCTTCCGGGGGGATATCGATCTTGCTTTCTATTATATGCTCTTCTGCAATTATTTCTGCTTCATTTAAATTAATATTACTCAATTCATTAATATTAAAGCTTGCAGGCAGTTCTTCCAGCAGCTTGTCTGGTATTTCGATAGTAAATAAATTTTTATTAGTATCTTTTAAATCATCTGCTGATTTATTCTCTTTGGTTTCTCCCGGCAGGTTATCATTTTTGCCTCTTAAAATATTCACATAGTTATTTTTTTTATTATCATCTTGAGTAATTGTCTCAAAAATATTATTTATTCTATCTTTTGCAATTTCATTTTCAACAGGTTTTACTTGTGGTTTTTCTTCCGGCTTTTCTTGTATATATTCTCCATGTTTTGTTTCCGGTTTAAAGGTAGGTTTCTTTTCTAATCCATCTTTTATGTCATCTTCATGTTTTATCTCTATTATTTCAATTTCATCTTGTTCTATTTCTACTATGTCTTTTTGGTCTGATTCAACCGCAGTTTCCTTTTTATGCTCTTTTTCTTTTTTTATTTCGTTTGAAACAAAGTCTTTCCCGGGCATAATGACTTTTCTAGGTTTTTTTACGGAAGTCAGGCTGTCGATCTGGATTGTTAACTGCTCCAGATCAATCGATTTTGTTGAAGTGGAATTTTTGTTTAATAGGGTATTATTTTTTGCAAGATCACTTTCGAATTCATCTATGATGGTCATTGATTTTAAGTAATTATTATCAATAGAACCCAATTCTTCGAAATCATTCAAATCAAGCTCGACAATAGATCCTTCTTCAAAATCGTCCTCTCCGTCAATTACAGCACTTCTGGCGATTGAGTCAGGGATGTCCGCAATTTCTTCGAAAGAATTTTTGTGAAGGATGGATTCATTATTATTTTCTGATCTGCTTTTCATAAAGACATATTAAGAAAAATATTGTTCTTAATAAATAATTTACCTGTTGTTAAAATATATTATATCATTATTATTATCGGTTATTATAATAAGTTACTCAATTATTAGTGATTCTTTTAATTAATAATAACAAATCTTGACAAAGATCAATATAAAAAAATTACTTAATTGATAAAATTGCTATTTGTTGATAAATAGGCTTTAAGAATATTGTTTCTATATTACAATAGCCTTAACGAATTACTTCCGGATTATATAATGACAAAATTAAGAGCAAAGAAAATATTCGGGATACTGCGGGAATATTATGGTAAAATCAATAGCCAGTTGTCATATTCCAACCTTTATGAGCTTACGATTGCAGTTGTCCTTTCCGCTCAAACCACTGATAAACAGGTCAATTCGGTGACTCCGTCGCTTTTCAGGAATTTTCCCGATTTCAAAAAGTTATCAGAAGCAGAAATACGCGAAGTGGAATCAATAATTAAAAGCGTAGGCCTTTATAAAACAAAAGCAAAGAATATTATTAATCTTTCTAAAATGATTGTAGCAGGATATAACAATATTCTTCCGAATAAAATAGAAGAATTGCTCAAGTTGCCGGGGATCGGGAGAAAATCGGCAAATGTAATATTATCCATGGGTTTTTCGATACCTGCTTTTCCTGTGGATACTCATATTCTAAGAATAGCAAACAGAATAGGATACATTAAGTCAGCAGAACCGGATAAGGTTGAAAAAATACTTACTGAGTATATACCGGAAGAAAGTTGGATCGAATCGCATTTATTGTTTATTAAACATGGCAGAGTATTATGTACGGCAAGGAAGCCTCTCTGTTCAAAATGTCCTGTCAATCAACTTTGCGATTTTGTGAATATTTTAAGTAATATTTCTTGAATATTTCAATTGTATCAGGATCGTTTTTTTCTTTATCCAGGGCGGCCGCAGGATCCATTTCTGTTATTATTTTAAGTGCATTATATGCGCTGTCTGCGATTGTCTCATCAATGTCAGTAGTAAAAACTATCAATAAAGGTATTGATTCAACACTCTTGTTTTGAGCTGCAATTCGCATTGCCCATAACTTGAACTTTCTATTGGATTTTTTCATTCTTCCTACAAGATTTTTTTCGTGTCCAATAAAATGTTTTGAAGATAATAGAATGAAATTATCCGCGTTTTCAAGATTGCTTTGTTCATCTTCTGATTGTTTCTCAGCATAAGATATTATTTTGTCATAAGAAAAATTTAAATTTTTATTTATAATATACCCTGATATTATATCTGTTGTCTTAACGGACCCGGAGAACAATAAATGATCCCATTCATTTTTCGAATATTTTATTTCAATATCATATTGTCTGGAAAGTGATAATAGGTTTTTCAGGAGATCGTAGTCCGTCGATTTAAGAATTTGAGATTTTAATTTTTCCAGCGGGTATGAGTATCCCATTTTCAGCAGATATAAGCCTGATTCTTTACTTTGAAAAGTACCTTCTGTATTTTTAAAGATAATTGAAAATGTACTGATAATTGACAGATAAATTAGCAGGGATATTATTAAAGAAACAAGCAGCCTCTTTAAATTACCGTTAGTGAACTCTGTGAATAGGAAAAAGAAAAAAATAAATATTTTTAATATTTTAATGCAGGAGATAGCTGATCCGGCCCCGATTGTTGAGTAAATTATCTTGTCGGATATTCCATAAAGAAATAATAAAGCAATATAGATCGGTATAGTAATAGTCGGCTTTTTTTTAAGTTTAAGAATAATAAGCAGTAGCCATGAATATATCAATGTATTAGAATATCTGCCATTTAAGAGACTTAAAATCGGATCCATCGGCCAGTTTACTGCTCTTACATAATCTATTAATGTAAAAATTATTAAAAAGAGATAAATAAAAACAAAAGGAAAGATTCTCGTTTCAAGGAAGAGAAGTAAATGCCCTTTCACCCCGAATTTTTCGGAATATTGTTTCTTTAAATGAACAATATCGAGCGATGCAAATATAAAAACAAGATAACAGGAAAAAACAAAAAGATATATTCTTACAATCAGCGATACGCCGTACCATGTATAATTAAGGTTGAAATATAAATTAAAAACGAGAAGGAAAATCAGAGTATAAATGAAAATGGAAATTTCCCGCAGCTTGGAGAAGAGAAGAGTCATTTTTTAGTCCGTACTCTGAAATAATTTTAACATTGCTGCGGAAACATAATGATCTTCAACTCCATAACCTTTTTTATTGGTCCCGATAACAGTAAATTCCGAAAAATTTCTAAAGCGGAAAAATTTTTTATTCATATTTTTAGCCAGGGGCATAGGTATTGAGAAAAATGATTTTGCCACCAGTAGATCTACATCATCCTGCGCATCCTTATATGAGAATTCACTTGCTGACATGCTGTCCCTGGCTTTATTAGTTGTTAAGGATTCACATTCGACATTGATAATGGGAATATTGCCGCTTTTTTTGGAAATATACCCATTCGATTCCGGAATTGTGTTTTTTTCAGCGTATGTTAATATCATTGCCATGTCCCGAAACTGTACATTTATTGTGCTTTGTATACTGACATTATCCATCTGGCTGATTCCCCATTCATGTTCACGCTGGCCGAAACAATCAAAATTAATTTTTTTACCTTTATCTTCACCTGCTCTAATAATGATATTTCCGTTTATTTTGCATCTTTGCTGATATTTATTCCATGTTTTATGATTGATAACCTGTTGTTCACTAATTTCATTATCTATAATGTTGTCCGGAAAGTAATATGCAGGGAATATACCGGTAATGTCGATATTAGCATTAATTTGTTCATTTTTTAAAAGAAGCTTAAATTTTTCCAGAGGGGATAAAATAGAATACTCGAATTTTCCGTTGCCTATTTTTTTTAAGTTAAGTTTGCCGTTAAATTTAAATATATTTGTGTTCTCATATTTTTTTTTATTAAATAAGATAAACCAGCTTGCTCTGATTTGCTTTTTTCTGAATAAATAATCAATATCTACAGCTCCGAATACTTTATTTTTTTTGCATACAAAGTTAATACGAAATGATTCAATCCAGTCTTTTTTATTCTTAAATTCGTGTAAGAACTCATCGTTTTTATGAATCATAGAACAATTTCCTTTGATGTTTATTTTTTACCTTTTTACATGAAGGCGTATTCCGGTAAAAAGCATGATATTATGGTTTTATATTATTATTTTATTTTTTGTATTTTGAAATGAAGTTTGTAATGTTATATTATAATTTATACAAATTTCAATCCTTTTTTTAAATTTATTTATTCTTTTGCAAAACAGCTATTCTGGGCAAATTAGCATAATCCTTAAGAATAGAGACAGAATAATTATTTTGCGCACAGATCTCTTGAATGAAATTATACTGATCTCCGATTTCTATAATTAAAAATCCGTTATTACTCAAAAATTCATCCGCCCTGCATATTATCCTTCTAATGGTTTCATTACCATGGGCATCTGCAAATAAGGCATTTTTAGGTTCGAACAAAATTTCTTTTTGTAATGATCCTATTGATGCAATGTCAAGGTAAGGGGGGTTTGATAAAATGAGGTTAAATTTTTTACCTTTGAAGGCATGGAATAAATCACTTTTGAAAAAATAGATTGAATTATCTCCCAGGATACTTCCTGCGTTTTTTTTTGCTATTTCCAGCGCTTTATATGAAATATCGCAGGCGTATACAATAAGATCAGGCCTGTTTTTTTTTAACGCAATAGCTATTGCGCCTGATCCTGTGCCGATGTCGAGAACCGTACTGTGCTTCCTGGCGTAAAATATCGCCAGGTCTACAAGCTGTTCGGTTTCCGGTCTCGGGATCAATACGTCTTTTGTAATATCGAGTTCTATTGAATAGAATTCTTTCTTGCCGGTAATATAGGCGATCGGTTCGCCCTTAACTCTTCGTTTTGTAAAATCATTCAGTTTTATTATGTCCTTTTCAGATAGATCCTTTTGATTGTCAAGTATCAGCCTGTATTGTTCAATGTTTAATATATGCGCCAGCAATACACGCGCATCCAGCCCGTACGATTCGATATTCGCGTTTTTAAAAGTATTAATGGTATTGGCAAGCGCTTCGGAAATTTTCATGCAAGAAAAAAATTTTTTATTTTTTGTTTGAGGATTTTAAAAGCTGTTCCTGCTCAAATTTTTTCAGATTATCTACTAAATCATCAATTTCCCCATCAAGGATTTTTTCCAATGAATGTAGTGTAAGGCCGATACGATGATCGGTAACTCTTGATTGGGGGAAATTATAAGTTCTTATTTTTTCACTTCTGTCGCCCGAACCTATTTGCGATTTTCTGATCTGCGATTCTTCTGCCATTCTTTCTCTTTCGACAATCTCAAACAATCTGGCTCTGAGTATTTTTAATGCTTTGGTTTTATTTTTTAGCTGTGATTTTTCATCCTGGCACGTAACAACGAGGCCTGAGGGAATGTGGGTTATTCTGACAGCTGAATCCGTCGTATTTACAGACTGGCCGCCATGGCCGGATGAGCGGTAAACATCGATCCGGAGATCTTCCGGATCGATTTCAATATCGCTTTCTTCTGCTTCAGGAAGTACGGCTACTGTTACCGCTGAAGTATGTATTCTTCCGCTTGCTTCGGTCTCGGGTACTCTTTGTACCCTATGCGTTCCGGATTCGAACTTTAAATTATCATACGCCTCAGAACCTATAACGGAAAAAATAATTTCTTTTAAACCGTCCTTGCCGGTTGCATTGGCACTGATCACATCCATCTTCCATCCACTTGCATCCGTATACCTGCTGTACATTCTGAACAGATCACGGGCAAAAAGAGCCGCTTCATCCCCTCCGGTGCCGGCTCTTATCTCAATAAGAATATTTTTGCCGGAGTTCGGATCTTTTGGAAGAAGTAAAATTGTTAGATCTTTTTCTAAAATATTTATTCTTCCTTCCAGCTCTGCAATCTCGGTCTTAAGAAGATCTTTCATATCCTGATCTTTTTCATTGCCGATAAGCTCTCTTGCGTCATTGATTTCTTTCTTGGTTTTCTCGAATTCCTGATATTTTTGGACAACAGGTATTAGTCTGGAATGCTCCATGGTGAGCTTTTTGTATAATTTCTGATCGGCAATTATTTCGGGCTTAATTATCATAGATTCGAGCTCGTTATACCGCGCTTTTATTTCGTTAAGAATAGTTTGCATTTGATTATTTTTAACTTCCGTTTCTTATAGATATTATTGCCTTACAGAAAAAAAAGAGCGGCGCTAACCGCTTAATTTCTATATAGTATTCGCTCCCGAGAGGACTCGAACCTCTGGCACATAGTTTAGGAAACTACTGCTCTATCCGCCTGAGCTACGGGAGCAACTTTATTCAGATAATCACGTTAGTGTATACTTAAACGTTGAACTACTGGCATTGACTCTTAATGTAATCAGCATAAAGAGTATATTTTTTATGCAAGCATTTTTTATTGGATTAGGAGTATAAATTTTTTCTCTTCGAAGCAACTACTCTCTGGAAGTCCCTGATATTTTTTACAATTACCTTATCATTGAATAGCTCGATTTTACCAAGCTGGTTTAAATTATGCAGCACTTTTTGAACATCTTTAAGCTGCATGCCTCCCCAACTGGATATGTCCTGAGCTGTAGCCTTTAACGTAACTGCTTCCTGAAGATCGAGATGAGGGTCCTGTTCAGCTAACATGTTGAAAACATCCATGACCTTCAGCTGAGGTTCTTCAAGCAGAAGTATCATAAGCCTTCTTTTCTGATCGTATATTCTTTTTGCAAATATCATGAGAAGTTTATAGGCCAGCTGCGGGTTCCCGTTCAGAATAGTTTCAAAATTATCCCTGTGAAATCTGAATAATTTTACATTGCCCATCGCGATAACAGATGCAGATCTCGGCTCTTCTTCCAGAATAGCCATCTCGCCGAATATTTCTCCGGCTTCAAGTATATCCAGGGTTTTTTCGGTATTGTTGATTATCTTTACGATTTTAACTTTTCCGCTTTGAATAAAATAGAATTCATTACCTGGCTCAAACTCGCAAAAGATTATTTCATTAGGAGCGTATTCTACTCCGAATTTTTCGAAAAGTTTGTCATCTAATATCATAATAGCTATTTCTTCCCTGTGTTTTCAATCGATTTAAGTCTCTTTTGAGCCTGCTTGGTTACTGAATCATTAGGCTCCATTGAAACGACTTTATCGTAATACGCTGTTGCTTTGTCTTTCCTGCCCGCCATTTCAAATGCCATACCAATGTGTAAAAAGGCGTTCTTTACATTATCGGATTTTGGAAATTTTTTAATCATTGTTGATAGATAATTGACTGCTTCCTTGAAGTCATTGATTTTTAAATAGCAGCGTCCAATTTCGAAATGAGCTTTTTCGAAAATTTTATTTTCAGATTCGTTTTTAAGTGTTTTAATATTGAGGATTTTTTGAAATATGGCAAGTGCATCCTTATATCTTTCCTGTGAAAACAGGCTTACAGCTTCATAAAACATTTCGGTGATATCTTTTTGTTTAATAAAAGACTTTTGTTCTGTTGTGCCAAAGCCTGAGTCATCCAGAAGTCCGTCATCTCCATCCGAGAAAAAGTCATCCATTTCTTTTGAGGGTGCGTGTGTACTCCCAATATTTATGTTTTCATTATCTGAGCTGTCATCAATGCTGAAGTCGGTTAAATCAACACTGCTTTCCGCCCTTTTTGAGGAAACGTTTTCCTTGCTGTTTTCCATCGAATCATCAGAGCTGAAATCAGTATTGGAGCCCCCGGTATCGATTGTATTTATCCGCTGCAGGGCAAGCTCGGAAAATTTTGTGCCGGGGTAATGCTCCAGATATCTTTTAAAGGCATATTTCGCCTGCTGAAGATTGCCGGATTTAAAATAATATTCTCCGATTTTAAAAAGTTCTGAGGCAGGATTAATGCCATCGCTCTGGCCTAATATTTCTCTCTGCATATTGGTAATCCGGCGCAACTGGTTACTGAAGACACGGAGCATCTTTGTAACCATGGAGACGTTCTTTATCATCATCTTTTCGAAGTCTGCCCTGCTGACAACCAGAACAGTTGTATCGCCGATTGTCTGAGCAGTTTCTTCACGAGGGTATCTGCCGATTGCAGATTTAACACCGAAAAATTCGCCTAATTTTATATTTTCCTTCAGCTCTTCCCCTGTATCAATTTTAATGGAAGTTAAAACTACTTTTCCAGCTTTAAGAATGTAAATAACGTCGCTTCTGTCTCCTTCGAAATAGATAATTGAGCCATGTTTATAACTTCTCGTTATAATATTCATTGCCGGCTTGTTGGCCCCATTTGACATTTTCCATCTCCATTAATAACTTATTATATAAGCCAAATCATTTAAAATCAGTCGTTAAAACAAGTATTACTTTATTAAGTAATCCGGATGTAAATTACAAGTAAGTTTTATTTAAATTCCACTGGCAGAAATGGGAATTTTTTTTGAAATCCCACTGCTCTATTTATTCTATCTGTTACTCCTTTCAAGTCTCCAATAATTATTTTTTCCACGCCGTCAACAATTAGATTTTGATATTTGACTTTCAAGGCCTCAAAAATTGTTGCATATTTCTTGTCTCCATAAGCCGGCTTGCCGTCAATTACAACAAGAAGTACATCTTTAAGATGGGCAGAAACAACGGAGTCGTATGGATTATTTTTTGTTTCGGCAAATATAACAAAATCAGCAATAAAGCCAGGTTTTATATGGCCAGAGTTCTTGAGCCTGAATGCTTTGGCGGCATTGGTTGTGACCATTTTTACTATTAATTCTTCCGATAAGGATTTATGATATAATTTTTTATAGAGTTCCCTGTCAAATTTCATCTCATAAAGAAGATTCTGGCCGCCGGACATTGGTGAATCTGTGCCTATGCATACATTAACGCCCGTGTCCAGAAGATATTTAATGTTGGTGGTTTTATTATACATGAACATATTAGAATCTGCGCACCAGACAACAGAAGCGCCGCGGTCTTTGATCATTTTAATATCTTCTTCGGAAAATGCAAGTCCGTGAACTAAAACCGAATGACTGGAAAGCGCTCCTTTACGGTCGAGTGTTTGAACATCCTGTCTTGTTTCCGGATCAAATCCCTCTGAGCAGTGAGTTACGAATGGTATGTCGTTTTTCAGCGCCAGTTCGTGTTCCTTTTCGATTCCGTCCCCCCACGGAAGCGCAAATGAGGCGACCGAATGAGCCATCGTAAAATTGCTTATAACCTTTGTAGGAAGTATTTTCAGGAACGGATCCTGTACAAAGTGGGGTATAAGATCCGATATGTTTGTAACACCCGAGATCAGATTCCTGTAACCTCCGAGAAGATAAAGGTCGCGGTTTTCTATCTGTTGCCTTTCTGCGTAAACAGGGGCGCTTTTAAGGTCGTTGTCCCATGGCAGCCAGTTTTCATAAGGCCCGTTTCCTACTTTTGGATAATAATTGCCCAATAAATGATCATGGCCGTTTATAAGCCCCGGAGTCAAAACCGCATTGTCAACTGTAACGGAAATCTGGGTGTTTATTTTTTCTTTGCTAACTTTCTCAATTCTGTCTCCGTTTATAATAAGCGTTGAATTCGTAATTTTATTATCAGGTGTTAATGTTGTAACGCCGGTAATTCCCCATTTGCTCATTATTAAATTCCTTATTTTAGAATTAATTCCATTGAAATTTTTTATTCTATAAAGAATATAGTCTATTATTAGTAATAATATAATATAACCGGTGTAGTCAAGTAAATAATAAACTTGTTTTAAAGTTCGGTACATATTTTAAAATATTACAATAAAAATTATTGGATTGTATTCAGGATATATCATTTTAAGATAAATTTAATATATTTTGGAGATGATTATGGAATATCTAAGGATTTGGACAGAGGCAGATACGGAAACAATTCAGCAAAGCATACTTATTGTCGATGATAAATTCGGATTTTGTCCCGGATGTAAAGAGATGGGCATTAAGCTGGATAATTTAAAGAGCTGTCCTAAATGCACAAGAGAATTTCAGTATGTTACATCGCGTGAGGCACGGGGCGGCGAAAAAGCACTAGCTTTCGTTGCAAGGATAATTAAAAAGCTTCCGGCATTGACATTTGTCGATTATGACGACTATGAATACATAACAAGAAAGAAAAGGGCAGAGGGATTATTCAGCGGTATATAGGACAGAGCTGTTATATGCTTTACTTTTATTATGGTTGACGGGCTCAAAATTATTGTTTTATTATATCATTCAATTTTTTACATATTTAACCGATGTTATAATCAGGCAGGCAAAATTGAAAAAATAGTATAATTAATGGTGCAAATAAAACATTCCGATATGATAAAAAGAATTATTATTTATATGTTTGCCATAATAATCTGCTTCCCCGTTCTTTTGCCGGCTGAGAATTATGTGGGCATTGGAGCACATCTGGGATTTCACCACAATGTCGGTAATCTGGATTCCCAATATGCCGATATCGAGATCGATCCGCAAAATAACTATTTTCTAGGTTTTTCCTTTAAAACAAATTTTTTATTTTTATTCGCGAGATTCGGAGCAGACACAACTTTTCTGATAAACAGAAGCGAGACACTCGAAAGCTCCGGTGAAATTGCCTCTGCTAAAATCCATTATATTTCTCTGCCTTTATTTGTCGGATTAAATTACAAGGTGCTGGATTTGGGAAATTTTTATATGGGACCCGGCCTTTCTTATTTTGTCGCCAGAGGACATATATCATCCGCATCGCCGGGTCTCTCGGATGATGTAAGTGCTACCGGCTGGGGCTTTGGTTTTACGGCTGGTATCGAATATAATCTGGCTCTTAAATTGGATTTCTATTTTGAGTGGGAATATCTAAACGGAAAATCGGAACCTGTACTTCAGGGCAGTTCGGCATATAACTGGAAGGATTTGTATGTTGATTTTACAGGTCACAGGTTAATGCTGGGCGTCAGATATTATTTATTATAAGGGGACCTCTAAAAATCAGGGTTTTTATTGTTTTATTAAAAAAATCTGATTTTTACTGCAATTTGCTCCCAATGGTTATGTCAATATTTAATTATTAGAGATAACCATAAAATATTTATGAGTGATTTGTTGCAAAACTGTCATTATGGGAAGCTGACTGGTGAGCGAGGTCGAACCATGAAGTGACGGGAAATTTATCTATAGTCATAAGATTTTTTTCTTGGGAAGAAATGACACATAAGATTTACATTAATTTTAATTTTATTTTCTTAAAAATAATTATGATGAGAAAGATCTCATTAATAATATTTATATTCATATCTGGAATGCGAATAGCTGCTGCAGAAACTGTGTCTGTTTCAGGCGGGATTTACGGCAGTTTTATGCAGTCTATGGGAGGAAATTTACAATCATACAATCAGGAAAATTATTTTGGTTCAAGTTCCGGAATTGACGGCATTAACAGGTCTATGGACGGATACAGCACGAGCAATATTGAAAGGCTTACAGGCGTTTTTGCGGGTCTTGACGTTAAAGCGATTTTTTTTGATTACTACATGCTGAGAGTCGGTGCAAATTACGGAATGAGCATGACAGGCGGCAAAGGCAAAACTGTTTATTATAATGGAGCATACTATAATTTAAAATGCGAGTATTCTTTAAAACAATATGACTTTCCTGTTACTCTCGGTCTTTCAATTCCTTTCTGGAAGGACTCAAGGATATCAGTCAGCTGCGGCACTGCGTTTGCAAGGGCAACTTATGAAAATAAATTTGAGTCCGATTCTACCTCGGCTCCGTTTTCACTAACGCAGAATACAATAAAAGGAAAATTTACCGGTTGGGCATTCCCACTTGTTGTTTTAATACAGGGCGATTTTTTTATAATGCCGGAAGTTTCGCTTATATCCACAATTTCGTATTACAGAGGCAGGACAAAAGTGATAAAAGACAGTTCGGATAAAGACGGAAATGTAGATTATGCGAGTATTGATTTTACAGGTTATAGATTCAGCCTTGGAGTTTCATATTTTTTTTATAACATGTAAGTGATATGATGAGAACAGGAAAAATAATTATAATTATAGCGGCAGTCATGATTACCGTTCTGTTTTATGAGAAGAAAGGCCTGCATGCCATTGGTAATTTTTCATTGGGAGTAAATACCGGTGCGACTTATGATCCGAATAATCTTGAAAGAGATATAAACCGTTTTAACAGAGAAATTGAATATCAAAAGGAAACAGTTAGCGGGACAAAAGGAGAACAGATCGATGTCCCCTATGCATTTCTTTCCGGACTTAATTTTAAATATCAATTTAATTTTTTACTTTTCCGTTTAGGCGGGCACTTTAGTAAAACAGGAGCTGGAGTCAAAGGGAGTTTTACTCCTCCAGCCGGAGAAAAAAACGAAATAAAAATATCAACATATCAGGCTTCTTTTCCTTTGAGTATTGCGTTTATATTGCCGGTTAAAGAGCGAACGTATTTTTACATGGGCGGCGGAATGACGTATCACAATGTGTATGTGAAGATTACCCAGTCAAATCCTTCAGCAGGCCCATTCCCGGCCAGTGACAGAAGGGACAGATACTCCGGCAATTTTTCCGGATGGCATCTGCTTGTCGGGGCAGAGGTACCGCTATATAAAAATTATAGCCTGTCGGTTGAGTGGATACACCAGGAAGGACGGTCGTACTCCATGACAAATGACGGCATAGATAATGCCGGAGCTAAAACTTCATCTCCCAAAAGAGTAATAAATGCAAGAGGCGATTTTATTCTTTTCGGCATAAATTACTATATTTCCATATGAATCAACTACTCATCTTTTTTTTTGGCGCGGTTCTGGGAAGTTTTTTTTACACGCTTGCCGTTCGTTTTGTAAATGGCTCCTTTGCGGAAAATAAATATAAAGCTTTGTTCGGTTCATCTAAATGTCCAAAATGCGGCCACAGAATTAATCCTGTATTTTTAATCCCAATAGTAGGTTTAATAATTCTCAGGGGAAAGTGCAGAGAATGCGGGGGCAGTATATCGAAAATTTATCCATTAATGGAAATTCTTTTCGGAGTATTATCGTGCTTCATATATTATAAATTAAGTTTAAGCATTTATTCGATAATTATTTTTTTAATTATCGGGGTTTCGATAGCTGTTTCTATTGTCGATATTAAAATACTTGCCATCCCCAATTCTCTGATAATCGTTTTTATATTATTATCCGTATATCCGGTTATATTAAATGATTCTTTAAAGGATAATTTATATGGTTTTTTATTGATGGGTCTTTTTTTTGCTGCTGTGCTTCTTATATTTCCCGGAAGTTTCGGGGGCGGAGACGTAAAGTTCGCAGCAGCGATCGGGATCCTGCTGGGCTTTGATTTATCAATAGTTGCACTTGAGACAGCTTTAATCGTCGGTTCATTAATAGGTGTTATTTATGCAGTAAAATCCAGGAAAGGTTTTAGGATCAGGATGCCTTTTGCTCCATTTCTTTCGGCAGGGCTGTTCGTTTCGCTTTTGTACGGCAGGGATATTTTACTGGTTTATTACCGGATTTTTTATTGACGACAGGCATGGATGCCTTAGCACCGGGTAATCCAGAGGAGGCAGGCCTGTTTGCACCCGATAAACAGCTTATATTACAACGTCTTTTCCTGATACGGCTCTGCAGAATCATTCGCAGACGCTTTAGATGATTCCTTTTTCTCTTTCCTCTCCTGCGTTTCCTGCGTCTCTTTCGCTCTGTATTTCCGGAGTCTTATGGTGTTGCCTTTTGCATTCCAGTCAACTTCATCCATTAATGTCCTGATGATGAGCAGCCCTCTGCCGCTATTTTTAAAGAAATTTTCAGGATCGCGCGGATCAGGAAGCAGATCGTAGTCGAAACCCCGGCCGTCATCTTCTATTATATATTCTACATAATCGTGCACAAGTTCATAATATACCGTGACTTTTTTTCCGGAATATTTCTTTAAAGTTTTTCTTTTATTGACTTCGTCATAAAATTCTTTGATGCCCTGATTCTCAATTATCTCGGAGGAAATTTCAAGATTTCCATGTATTATGGCATTATCTATAGCTTCTTTAAGCGCAAGGGAAATGTTTCCCATGGCTGTCCTGCCGCAAAATCCTGCGGCTGTAAGATCTTTTGTGAGTATATATGTTATAACATTACAGGCAGTGGAATCCGAAGGTATTTCAAAAAGCCGTTTCTCATATAGAATATACTGGCCGAGGTTGTCGGTCAATTTTTCTTCACGCTTGCCTCGTAAAATCCGGTTAACCGATGAAGCGAGTTCATTAAGATCAAAAGGCTTTCTTATGAAATCGTAAGCGCCGTATCTTAAAGCCTGGATGGCATGCTCAATGCTGCCATGCCCGGTTATAAGCAGAACCGGCATCGGGTTTTGGAGCTTATCCAGATGACGAAGTAATTCAATTCCGTCTATTCCGGGAAGTTTTATGTCCGAAATTACAAGATCTATTGATCTTTCATCCTTGTTTATGATATTAAGAAGTTCTTCAGCTTCCCCGAACGTTGTTACATTCAGTCCCAATTTTGAAAGCTTTTTCTCTAGGACGCTTCTGATTTCTTCCTCATCATCAACAACCGCTACATTATAGGTGTTTAAAATATCCATTTAAATATTATCCCCTCAGCCGTTATTATTCAGAATAAGGTGTCCCATTTTTTCTTTTTTTGTTTTAAGATATTTGATGTTATCTTTTACCGGCTCTACTTCGATGGGAATTCTCTCTGTAATCTCAAGCCCGTAGCCTTCCAGGCCGATAATTTTTTTTGGGTTATTCGTCATAAGCCTTATTTTGTGGAGTCCCAGATCAACAAGGATCTGCGCTCCTATGCCGTAGTCTCTGAGGTCTGGTGGAAAACCAAGTTTGATATTTGCTTCAACTGTATCCATGCCGTTATCCTGAAGATGATATGCTTTAAGTTTGTTTCCCAGGCCGATGCCTCTGCCTTCCTGCCTCATGTAAAGCACTACACCCATTCCTTCTTTCTCTATCATCTCCATTGCTCTGTGAAGCTGAGCGCCGCAATCGCATCTTAAAGAGCCAAGCATGTCACCGGTAAGGCATTCGGAATGGACGCGGACGAGGACATTTTCTCTTCCTTCTATGTCACCCTTTATAATAGCAAGGTGAAGGGAGTTATCAATAGCGGTTTCATACGCGATTATTTCAAAGTCGCCGTAAATAGTGGGAAGATGCGCCTTTGATACCCTGCTGATAAGCCTTTCTTTATGCTGTCTGTATTTAATAAGGTCGGATATTGTTGCAATTTTTAAATTATGTTTTTCCGCAAAAGAATCAAGATCCGGTCTTCTGGCCATGGTGCCGTCTTCTTTCATTATTTCGCAGATAACGGCAGCAGGCTTAAGTCCTGCGAATTTTGCAAGGTCGACCGAGCCTTCAGTCTGGCCTGCCCGGACAAGCACGCCGCCCTTCTTTGCCGCAAGCGGGAACAGATGCCCGGGCCTGTTAAGATCATCAGGAATGCTCTTTTCATCAACCAGTACCCTTACTGTACGCGCGCGGTCTGCAGCTGAAATGCCGGTTGTTGTGCCTTCTTTAGCATCCACCGATATGGTAAAGGCAGTGCAGAATTTTTCCGAATTCTCCGGAACCATCAGTTTCAGCCCGAGTTTCTCAAGCCTTTCCGGGGTCATTGCCACGCATATCAGGCCGCGCCCGTGCGAGGCCATAAAATTTATCGCTGAAGGCGTGCAGAATTCCGCTGCAACGACAAGATCGCCTTCGTTTTCCCTGTCTTCGTTATCAACAAGGATTATCATCCTTCCGTTTCTGATTTCTTCGATTGCTTCTGGTATTGTGCAAGTTTTCATTGATATTTCTAATCTCTAATCTGATTTATTTATAGAAAATTATCTTTAAAATGAATTTAATTGATAAAATAAAAACAATTTTAAGACACTTTCCGCCGGTTTTATGTAAGTTTACTCCTACAGCCCATCCCTAACGGGTTATGGGTATAATGTCTGTAATCGGCAACAAATTATGGTAGGTATTGTACCCATGAAAAATATAGCAAATATAATAGTCAAGGCCTTTTTGACTTATTTTTTATAAGTTTGATTTTTCTGCTCTATGTTCAACAATATAGCAAATAATACATCCTGTCAGCGCAGTAATATATATGCCGAACAATATATCCGTAAAGTAATGATATGCCAGAATTACCCTTGTAAACGCAGCAAAAAATCCGTAAAGTAATAAAATAATAAATATATAATATTTTCTGATGAAATAAATGAAAGGGATAATATATGAAAATGTTTCGGTTGTATGGCCGGAAGGGAATGAGTAATATTTTTGCGATAAACTGAATGCAGAATAGTCGTCGATATCCGTGTAAGGCCTTGGTTTCCCTACAATAATTTTTAAAATCCATGTAATCATTCCTGATGCAATTACAAGAAGTATGAGAACGGAGATTGTTATATTCCTATATAGGTTGAACAGGCCTTCGTTTTTATCTTTGTAATAAAGAGCTAAAACAGATGTTGCGATGACGCCGGCTCTTAATAACCAGAAGTGATGGTCGGAAATGATTTTAAAAACAGGCGTTAAGTCGGATTTCCCGGGAATTCCGGAATTAATAAGCTCTGTTATATTTTTATGCTCAAGCCAGAAAAATCTTGAGATATTTTTATCATTAATAAAAAACAGCAAAGACTGCAAGAGCACATAGACAAATGTAATAATAAGCAGTATCTTAATTAGTTCTTTTCTGGATAATATAGCTTTCATTTTTTTCTAATTAAACTTGACCTTTGACCACGATAACTTCATGTATATAAAATCTCAATAATAAATTTATAGGTAGAGAATTATGCGCATATTATCTTTTAAATTGTTTTTTTATTTTAAGCTGATATTATATCTATGCGTTTTATGTGTCTTCTTTTCCTGTTCCACGACTGTTAAACAAGAGAACGAAAATATACGTTTAGCATTAATAAACAACACGCGGGGAGAATCCCCATACAGCGGATTGGGACCTAAAGTAAGACCTGTTATTAAAAAAATTAACGATGATAATCCGGTTTTTTTAGCGCATCTTGGAGGAATGGTTTGCGGCGGCAGTGAATGGCTTGGTATCACAAAGATTGACATTGAAAGACAATATAAAGAAATTTATTCCCATTTATCCGCCCTTTTACCTATTTTTTATACAGTATTAGGCACCTCGGATCTTTTTAATAATTCTTCGGATTATTATATGAAATATTCCGGGAAAAAAGAATATTATTCCTTCAATTATGGGGACCTGCACTTTATCGCGATTGATTCAACAGGACAGCAGTCAATGTCCGGGAAACAAATGGAGTGGATTAAAAAAGACCTGAAAGAATCGAGGAATTCCCAGGCTGTTTTTGTATTCATTCACAACCCGTTGTTTATCCCTGTAAAATTTAAATCATCCGGAATAGAAGTATGCAAAGATTTTAATTTGCTGCACAAATATTTTTCTCAATATCATGTTAAGGCCGTCTTTTCTGGAAGCACTTCAATATATTTTAAAATGGAAGTAGATGGAATATTATATATAAATGCCGGATGCGGCGGATATAGCGTAAATGATTTTAACAAAGGATATTATCAGTATTATATTATTGATTATAAGAATGACGAGCTGACTGTATTGCCGAGGTATGTGGGCATTAGAGAAAAATAATTTTCCTCAGCTTATATTAAGCTCTGACATGTAATGATCCACTTGCTGCCGGATTTTCGGAAAATTACATCATAGTAATATACTGCTTTGCCCGCCTCCGGCGGGGGAAATGCTCTCATATTCCAGCTAATTATTCACCAGGAACTAATGAAAAACAGTCTTGAATTAAAAGAGCGTTTATTATAAACTTGACTGACAGTGCCGGCACAAGAATTTTAAGGGAAATTTCATGATAAAGCTATCTAAGATATTTTGTGTTTTGTTTTTTATTCTGCTTGTTTCATGCGTAGGAACGCACGCGCAGATATCCGGTGATCCCGATAATAAGGATGCGGCTATACCCGTAAGCGAAACCGACGGAGATTCAGGCAACGAGTCGTGTTCATTGGATGATCCTTCCGAAGACGGGGATGAACAAGGTGAGAGTACCGATATGGATTCGCAGGGCATAACTGAAGAGCCTTCGGGAATTCCGTCAGATGAATATTTTTATTCTCTTCCTTCCCTTGAGAACAAAGAACTGTTCCAGTCAATCAGTGACCTGTCCATATGTAATCTTGAAGATGTGCGTAATTATATATCGCAATATCTTAACAGAGCCAGGCCGTTCACTATCAATGCTTTTAAAAGATGCGGCGGATATTATGCCATCGTTCTTGAAATATTCAATGAGCATAAAATTCCGCTTGAGCTGTCGTTTCTTCCTCTTCTTGAAAGCGGTTTTAATCCCTATGCGGTATCACGTTCAAAAGCGACAGGCATGTGGCAGTTTATGAGATCCACGGCCAGGGAACTGGGTTTAAAGTCAAACGAGTGGGTGGAAGAGAGAAGGGATATCGAGAAATCCACACTCGCAGCGATAATGCATCTGAAAAATCTCTACTGCATATTCGGTTCATGGGAGCTTGCCCTTGCTTCGTACAACGGAGGTGCCGGATATATAAAAAAAGCAATGAAAAAGACAGGCACGTCTTCCTTCGAGGAACTTCTTAAAAGCGGATATCTGAAAATGGAAACATGCCAGTTCGTTCACAGGTACGCAGCCCTGACAGTAATCTACTTAAATCAGGAGAGATTCGGTATTAAAAAAGACATACCGGAAAGCCTGGAAATACGCACAGTAAATATCATCCTTAAGTCATCCGTAAACCTGAAGGAAACATCAAGGCTGCTGGGTGCAGACATGGAAACATTGCGCATGTATAACCCTGAATTAAAGAGAAACATCACTCCTCCTTATGAAAGGAATTATACGCTTAGAATACCGGAATCATCTCTTGCGGCATTTGGGAAACATGAATCAAAATTATACGCAAATAAATATAAACACGTAAAACGTCATATCGTGCAAAAAGGGGAAAATCTCAGCAGGATCGCAGACATGTATAATATCAAAACAAGGACTCTTATTGAGTTCAATGATATTAAAAATCCGTCGTTGATCCAGCCCGGGCAGAGTATTTATATCCCAATATAGACGCGCATTTACCTAAATGTTGCCGGTATGCCGGTAAACAACGACTGCTGAAAAGCGTTAAAAGCTGCATTAGTTGAGTATTGAAACTGTGATGGGGCAGAGGGTATTATTATCTGCGACTATCAAAAGAAAATTTCAGTCCCGGTTACCCAAAAAAGATAATTGAACCATTAAGACAGCCGTGCCATAATAAAAAACCCCGAAAAATTTCCGGGGTTTTTGCTTTAATTACCTCTATAAAATTTTTATGATTGATAAGCCATATTTATTTTATATGTTTTTTTAATTGCACCGAGTATTGCAGGAACTGTTGCAGGATTTTTGCCCTTTAAGTCATTAAGAATATTCAAAACTTCTGTTCTGGTTAACGCCACATCATAATGATCGCAAGCACTCCTTTGCTTCGCTCCGCAAATCTCTTTATTCATGCAATCGCTGCACATTGAAGTATTCATTTTTTTCTCCTGTTCCACGATTAAATCTTAATACGACAATATATTAAGCAAGTAACGTGCCAAAATAACAGATTGATTTATAAATATTAAAAATTTTTATAATTTTTAAGAAAAAAACATAAAAAACCGTAAAAATTTTCAGTTTAATAATTGTCTGGTGCAATTTATAATAGTGTTCCAGAACAGATTAGATTAAATTAAAATAAATTAGTACACATAAAAATATTTTTGTTTAAATATTATCAAATGGGATGTTGTATTTTAACAGCACTGTATCATTTTTACAACATTTTAACAGCAGGATGGTTCCAGCCTTTTATAATTCATAATTTCTTTGCAGGCTTTTATATGACAATGCCTCCAGAAGATGGCTTTTTTTAATAGAATCACTTGCTTCCAGGTCTGCAATGGTTCTGCAGACCTTTAGGATCTTAAAGAATGACCGCGCTGAAAGATTCATTTTTTTTGCAGCCATTTCGAATATTGATTCCGTATCTGTATCAATTTTGCAATACTTTTTAATGTCCGCATTGCTCATTCTCGAATTGAAAATATCTTTGCCGTTAAACCGATTATGCTGGATTTCTCTTGCTTTGAGTACCCTTTCTCTTATCACTTCAGATGGTTCTTCGCTATGTTTATACATAAGGTCGCGGTATTCTACTCTGCCGACAAGCACTTCTATGTCTATGCGGTCAAGGATGGGCCCGGAGATTTTCTGGAAATAGTTCTTCACTTTATGCGGCGAACATTTGCAAGGTATTTCCGGATCAAAAAAGTAACCGCACTGGCACGGATTGCTGGCTGCTACAAGCATAAAGTCAGCCGGGAACTTAAAGCTCCCGCTCGCGCGTGCTACAGTGATCTCGCAGTCTTCCAGCGGCTGCCGGAGCGCCTGCAGAACGTCGTTCCTGAACTCCACGAATTCGTCGAGGAACAGCACGCCGTTGTGCGCGAGCGAGATCTCGCCGACTGACGGGATCTTTCCCCCGCCTACAAGAGCGGCATCCGAGCTTGTGTGATGCGGAGAGCGGAAGGGCGGGCTTGTTACAAGTCCGTCATTGCTTTTCAACGCACCTCCGACTGAATGGATCATGGTAGTGGCAATGGACTGTTCTTTCGTAAGCGGGGGCAGTATTGAAGGAATCCGTTTAGCCAGCATGGTTTTCCCCGATCCGGGAGGCCCGTACATTAAAATATTATGGCTCCCTGCTGCCGCGATTTCAATTGCTCTTTTTGCCGTTTCCTGTCCCTTTACATCTTTAAAATTGTATTTTGAATCGTAAGTGTGATGCTGATGCCTCTTCTCTTTAAAGGCTTTTATCTCTCCCCTGCATGCGGATAATGCTTCAAGTATATCTTTGACAGGATAAACATCTATTTCTTCTATAGCGGACGCTTCGTATCTATTATCATAAGGAACAATCAGCTTTTTATACTCTGATTTATAGATCGAGATTGCCATTGAGATTGTGCCCTTTACAGGACGCACTTTGCCGTCCAGGGAAAGCTCTCCCACGATGGCAATGGAGCTGAGATCAAGGTCTGTCTGTTCTGTGGCATTAAGAATTGCAAGAGCAATAGGAAGATCGAAATTGGAACCCTGCTTCTTGAAACCGGCAGGCGCAAGGTTGACAACAAAATTCTTCGGGGCAAATTCCATGCCCGAGTTTTCTACAGCTGAGCGTATCCTTTCCTTTGATTCCTTAATGGTGGAATCCGGCAAACCGACAATTGAAATGTTCGGAAGGCCTTTAATAATATCCACTTCTATTTCGACTATATTTGCTTCTATGCCATGTACATCAAGAGAAATTGCTTTAGCTAACATAACAGCTCCGATTATATTTTAGTAATTATTTCATCAGGTAACTGGGCAGACACTTTTATAGGGAATTATTAACCTGCAGAAATACGATTTTACAAAATCTTAAGTGTAAAATTTGAAATAACAAAACTAATACGCATTATTGCAAGTATATTTATTGGTCAAGTATGTTTTTTGTAATAATTTGTAGAAACAATATATTTACTTCTATTGTAATATATTTTAAGGCGTAATAGGGGCTGTCTCAAAAAAAGTTCGCTGAGTGAATTTCGCAATTTATTATTTGTCTCAGCCGCTCATTTCAATACAATTTTGCCGCTTATAGCGTCAAAATCACTCAATGAGCGTGGCGAAATTCGTATCGAAGCAAGTTTTGGGACAGCCCCATGTGAGCTTTTATAATTTGCAATGAGTATTTGAGAATAAAATTCTGATATTATAATAAATGGATTTTGAAATATATTTGAATATTATAAATTTTGAACCTTTCGTTGGTTTTAAAACGGGAGAAGGCCTCCCGATTATCAGCATTGGATTCAGGTAGCAGCGTTTCTGGATGAAAACCTTATGATTTCGAGGACTGTCTGAGGCTGCGGGCCGGCTTCTGCTATTGGCGGTACCTTTTTTCGGATTTTATGTTGCTGCGCATTTCTTTTTGAATCTGTCTGCTTTCTTTTTGCATTTTTTCTCTGCTCTTTTTAAGTTCATTCCTATCATTTTCTGAATGTTCTTCGCTGTCGGAAGAAAAACCATCCTTAGTCTGATTTGTTCCCTTATTGTCAGCTTCATTATTCCGTAATATATTTTTTTCTTTGCTGATGCGCTTATCAGGTTTTATTTTATTGAATTGGTAAACAAACTTTTTATTTTCATGTTCCGGATTAATGGTTGTCTTTTTTAATAAGGCAGCTGAAACAGTACATCCTTCGCCTTTGCTTAATAGGATGACTTTGCCGTCGCTCTTTGATGTTGCGCGTACTATCCCGTCCAGCACCGAAAGCTTTGATGCTGCATCATTCGAAGATATTATAAAGCTCGTGCCGAGTGCTTCGAAAACAGCGTGTTTTGCCGATATAATGAATTTTTTCCTGATATTATAATCTGATGATGCTAATATACTGCCGCTTTTCATATCCAGTACGATATTGTATTCTATATTATTTTTTTCTTTATATTTATGCGCGTTTATAATTGAAAGCTCTGAGTTCTCAGCGATATGTAATGATAATACTGAATCAAGAATGAGAACAGCAGAAGAATATTCTTTTGTCCTGATAATGCCGGATTTAACATCTTTTTTCTGCAGAAGGGAATCATTGTGTAAAACTTCTCCTTTATGCTGCGAAAGTGTTAGCATCGCTTCATCTGACACAACAGACGATTTTTGACTGGTGTAAATAAATATTGAAAGAGCAGCGATAATAACAATGGAGGTGTAAGCCGCCGGGCGTAAAAGGATTCTTATGCCTGATTTTAAAGAAATATATCTGTAACTCTTAACGTCCGGTCCATCCAGCAAACCAAGAATGCGGGTTTTTATGCCGGGAGGCGGTGCGAGTGCTGCATTATCCGACTCTTTTAGAATAGTCCTGAGCGATTTGACTGTGCTTCTGCATTGTTCGCATTTACTTATGTGTAATGCAACAGCTTCGAAGGTATTCTTTTTTAAAGAATCAGCCGCAAAATCAATAAGCTGTTTTTTATCCGGATGATGATTCATCTTTTAAATATCCTTTAATTATGATACAATTAAGCCTGCAATCTGTGCCATTTTTATAAGCAAAAATAGCAATAAAAATCCGCACTGTTTCAGCGCATCGTGCAGATAAGATAGTGCCTTCTGCATTCTCCGTCTCACTGTGCGTGTGGATTTGCCCGTATTTTCCGCGATTTCGTCAATGCTCATATTATTTTCTTTTTTCATTATAAAAATTGATTTTGTCAGGGGATCCATTTCCTCAAGGAGTTCGTAGATTTTCACTTCAAGTTCCCCGGATTCGATCTGATCCGAAACGCTGCTGCTTCCTGAGATTTGTTCGGAACCTTTTGGTTCTGTAAAGCTTATGCGCGATTCTTTTTTCCTGTAGTTAATGCATAGATTATGCGCTGTCCTGTACAGAAATGCCCGGACTCTGTCTTTATCAATCGTGTGTTTTTTTGAGTAGATGATCAGATTGTGAAACGTATCCTGCAGTATATCTTCCGATGCTTCGCTGGAGCGGGTGTATCTGTTGATATAAATATAGAGCTCTTTGCTGTAGAGTTCATATATTTCCGCAATTAATTTTTCATGCGTCATAAAAAATGTGACCGGATTTTCAGACTTGATTGTAATACATGATGTTGAAAGAGACAAAATATATATTATAATCAAGGAGGCAGTCAATGAAAAAATATTTATCATTGATAGTTGTAACTTTATTCGCAATGTCTGTCGCAGGTTTTTCGGCAGATAAAGTAAAAGAGCAGGATAAAACAAGGGACAAACTTAAATTGCAGGATCAGGATACGGACAAGGATCGGCTAAAAGAACGGGATCAGCTGAAACAAAATGATCGGTTAAAAACGCAGGATCAATTGAAGGAGCAGGACAGGCTTAGAGAGCGGGATCAGCTGAAAGAAAAAGATCAGCTTAAAAAGCAGGAACAGAAGCAGATAAAGGCTCAGGATAAGAACCAGGAAAAAGAGAAGAAGCGCGAGCAGGTTAAAATTAAAAAAGAGGCTAAAAAAGAATTGAAAAACCATGCTAAAGAGCAGAAGCATGATCAGAGAAAAGCAATAAGCAGGAAAGGCAAATAATAAATATAGATAGATAGCCCGCGGTTCCACCGGCCGTGGGCTATATTCAGGAATTAATGAATTATAAGTATTTTTTCAGCATGAAGATAATATTCATCAATGCTTTGATGTTTTTAATTATTTTTTTATATCATGCGGTATACGCGGAAAATGTTCAGAAAACTAAAGAAAGCCCGATTGACTTTTTCGGATCGCTGGCTGCAAAAGGCGTCTACTCTTCCGGGATATCCGATGCTTACACGTATAACAGGACTGACGCGGCAGGCGGATTTAAGTCTGTGTATATCGATCTCTCGGTATACATACGCAGGTACTCTAATTATCAGACAACGGATGGCAACGGCGTTTACGAATACCGTTCTTTTTACGAGGGCGGGCTGTCCATGGAAGCGCATCTTTTCCGGATTATCAATCTTTCCGGCGAATACAGCCGCGCGGACGGCTTTAACGATTTAAAGAGATATACATATTACGGTGCTGTGGAACTGGATTTTACGCGCGTGGTTTTATCGGCCGATTATTCACACGAAGATTTTGAATATAGGATATCCTCAAATAATGTAAAGGCCGGGAAGCAGGATTTTTCATTTATCATAGAGTATAATTTTACAGACTATTTCAGTGCGGATATCAGCTATAAGCACGATAATACTTATTTTAACACTCTGAGTTATGATTATTATAAAGATATTATCCGGACAGGAGCAACAATAATGCCTTCGAATTATTTATTTATAATCGGAGGCTGCAGCACAGGAAAAGATTCTGAAGACTATTTTATCTACGGAGCAGACCTGGGTACAACATTATTATTCTTCTCCCGATTTAAACTCTTCTTTTTTTACAGCTTCAATTATTATGATCCGCCGCAAACTGAATCCTCAGGCAGCAGCGGAGGAGGTTCCGGCCACGGCCCGGGAAGCGTAAATCCATATCTTTCCTCTGATAAAACAGACGAATCTTATTCATCCCATATACTGACTTTGGGGATGTCTGTTGTTTTTTAAATTTTTCATCTTTTTATCTCTGATCTTTAACTGTTTTTTATGACTGAAGCCGATTTTTTATCACTCTTGTATGCGTAATAAATAAGAAAAATCATTTTTAAAATGTTATTTACATAAAATAATTTTTAATAATATTTTACCAAAAGGAGTGAGATTGAGGCAAAACAATTATCAGTTTTCAGGCAACAGGCCGCGTTTACGGGCATTCTGTCCTTTGCGGCCTTCGCTGCGTTATGCGGCTCGATGTTGCCGGAAGCCGCTTCTTCCAGGATGTATGCATAAGCGGCAGGAAAATTAATGATTATTTTTATTCCGATTTCGGCAGTTGTTAAAAGGAGAATACATAATGAAAATAATATCAGCCGTATTTATTCTGCTGCTCTTTGCAGGTTGCGGCAGTTCATCGAATATGAAAGAAGTCAGCCGGAAACCTAATCTTAATCCGGGAAAAAATGCTATGCTTGTCATTATCAGGGCGCGCCCTTTTCCAATAATGGGGCCGGTCAATAACTATCTTGACAGCAAATTCATAGGCGAGACGAGAACAAAAACATATTTTTCCACAATAGTAAAACCCGGACTGCATTATGTTATCGCTGAGGGTGAGGACATCAGTGCTGTCCGTATGAATTTTAAAGCGGGCAGGATATATTATCTTTATCAGGATATATCATCCGGCGCATGGGATAAAAACAGGGCTTTATCGGTCCTGACGCGTGCAGAAGCTCAAAAATCCATGAGCGAATGCGACTACATACAGTATAATAAAAAAAATCCCGGGGCCAGTCTCAGCGCAGCAAAGTATAAACAGAGCATCAAAGAATACAACGAAAAGGCAAAGAAGAACCCTGAGGATTACAGGCCGTTTTTTAAGTATCAGGGATACAAACCGTAGGATCAGTAAGCAAAAGTGGCAAAAAGAAAATCCTGTAAAGACAAACTAGTACGCTGTCACATTTAAAATGTGTTGGTTGGTTTTACCAATAAATTGAAATAAATTATAAAATTTTTGAGGACGCATTTCAGGCCTGATGCAAAATTTCTCTAAAGCATAAAAAAATACCCAGGAAGGCCTGATCCCGCAGAAAATTTTATAATTTATTTCAATTTATTGTACACACAATTTAATTTTAAATGACATGTAATTTAAAACACCTGCGGGGTCATATTATGAACCTGTTCCTGCCTTCTGCTTTTGCCCTGTAGAGCTTTTCATCAGTCTTATTGATAAACTCTTCGGCCGATTCGCCTTTGTATTCGCATATTCCGCCGCTCACTGTCATAGGGGCCCCTATCCGGAAATCGAAAGACTCTACAGTTGCCCGTATACGCTCCGCTATGGCAGCCGCGTCCTTTAAAAGCGTATTCGGAAGAATTATTATAAATTCCTCTCCCCCGTATCTGCCAAGGATATCGGAAATCCTGCAGGTTTTGAGAAGTATCTGTGAGAACCCAATTATTATCTCATCTCCTGTCGTATGCCCGAATCTGTCGTTGATCTGTTTGAAATGATCTATGTCTGCCATTATCAGTGATAATGCCGAGCCGCTGTCAGCCGCCTCCTGGATTTCGTCATGAAGCATTTTAAATGAGTGGTCGTGATTCAGTAGATTCGTCATGGAATCCCGCACTGCCATATCTCTGAGCCTGAGATTTTTTTCTTCAATGGTTTTTTTGTCCAGGAATGAATGCATCCTCATTTTAATAACCATACGGCTGAATATCCATGCGAATATGTTCATGCCAAAAGCGTTTATGCGCAGGATAACTACGGCATTGCTGTCTAACTGATAATAGGGCAGAATAAAAAAGAAGCCGACGTATACGGAAGAGAATATAAACAGATATGTGACAGGCTTAATCAGAATAAAAGCCGATGCGGCGAACAGGACCATGACATATACGTTAATAAAACCAAATCTGCTCTGCGGGACAACGCTCATCGCACAGCCCCAGACAAGCATTGCTAAAACGTATATCGTCTGGATTGTTTTCTTGGCAGTATGGCATGATTCCTGCGGAATTTTTTTTAAATAAAAGAAAACAGGAAGGAATATCAGATTTAATATTATAATACTTATAATTATTTTTTCTATATTGAATAGTCTGTCTTTAAAAAAAATAAATATGGCGGATTCAAGGAAGATGATAAAGACCGCACAGATGATTAGTTTTAAAAAGTTCTCCCTGATTACAGTATTGGCAAATTCATTTTTGTATTTATCCGGCAGGAATGGAACTATGTTCCTGATTATTTTAAACATTTAAATATCCATGGCTTATAATTAGTGCTTTTCAGATTATAAGATATATCAAAATCCGGATTATTTCAAACTAAATAAAAGTTTGGTTTTCAGTAATAAGGTTTGCAGAAAGATGATATTTTTTATTTCAGAAGTAAATAAAATATATCCGGTATACTCCATTTTAACCCTGCTTAAACCAGAGGAATTTTTATTATTTGGTTAAACAGCCATACTTATAGAAAAAATTCCCAAAATTATATTGACATTTTTATATTCCCCGTATTAAGCTGACCGATTTTCTTAAAAACCGCGAAAGCGGTTTTTCAAATCACAATTGCCCGGAGTCATTTCAATTTGGACAAGTCTTTAATCAAATATGCTTTTCACGAGAACACATTTGATTTTATTGAAATCAAAATTGCTTTAGTGGAAATCCGGATTGATAAGCCGGAAAGCAAACCGGATTTAGGTAAATCCAATATGCTTTGGTGCAAAACCGATATGATTTGCCGGACATCCAAATGGTTTGGCAGTATATCAATATTGATTACCGGAAAATCCAGATGGATTCAGCTGAATCCATCTGGATATTATGCTTATCCATTATGATTTCCTGTAAATCCAATGTGATTACAGTTGAATCAATATTGATATCAGCAATATCCAGTTGGATATTGCCATATCCTTTATGCTTTAACGGAAATCCATGTTGATCCGGATGGGATCAATATTGATTTTATATATTACCGGCAGGATTATTAATAGAATTTTTGCCCGTGCATACAAAGACCGACTAAAATATTAATAAGCCCTTAAACGGAAAAGAAACAACATTTATTAAGGAGCTTCAGTATGGATGAAAAGAAAAAACCGGCAAAATCGAAATCTCTGGCATCAACCATAAGCAACTGGAAAATGATGGTCGGGGGATACGACAAACACGGCGCAGACCTTGCTTTTGCCGGCCAGGATGCAGAAGCATTGCGCGGCGTTGCTTCCAGGATGGAGGCGCTTAACATTAAGCAGGAGCAGGAGAAGGCGGCTCTTGCAAAGACAACCGAAGAGATGAGAGTACTCACTGAGGAAGGAAAGAAGTACTATGCGAGCCTGCTGCGCTTTGCCAAAGGCAGGTTCGGGCCCAAAAGCGCTGAGATCAAGGATTTTGTCGCTACCGGGGAATTGTAGCATGCATGCAAAGGCGGCCTCAGGGCCGCCCTGCTTTTAAGTTCCGGATATTTTTATATCTTATTGACAGGAAAGAATAAATATAATGTAGATTTTTTAAATAATAGAGCTGCACATGACATTATAATAATAATTTATATCGATAATTTTGTAAAATGATTTCAATCGGCAATATTAAGATAGAAGGCAATCTCGTACTTGCTCCCATGGCCGGCTACACTGACTCGCCGTACAGGCGTATCGCAAAGAATTACGGAGCCGCACTGGTAGTCACTGAACTTATAAGCGCGGACGGCATAATCAGGGGGAACAGGAAGACAATGGAGCTTTTAAGGTTCACTGAGGCTGAAAGGCCCATCGGCATACAGCTGTTCGGCAGCGATCCGGATGTTATGGCAGAAGCGGCAAAGAGGGCAGAGGAAATGCACCCGGATTTCATTGATATTAACATAGGCTGCTCGGTGCGCAGGGTGCTGAGGGGAGGTTCAGGCGCCGGGCTTTTGAGCGATCCCGGGCTTCTCGGTAAAATAGCGTCAACCGTAGTGAAGAGCGTACGGCTTCCCGTGTCCGCAAAGATCAGGATCGGCACTGATGCTGATAATAAAAATTATATCGAGATCGTGAATATACTCCAGGATTCCGGAATAGCGTTCATGGCAGTTCACGGTAGGACGAGGGCACAGGGATTCAAAGGCGATGTGGACTGGAACGCGATCGCGGAAATAAAAGCAGAGAGTAGTGTGCCGGTGATCGGGAACGGCGATATCAGGACGTACGAAGAAGCAATGGCGCGCCTCGCGTCCACGGGCTGCGATGCAGTCATGATAGGAAGGGCGGCCGTGGGCAATCCATGGATATTCAATGGCCGTATACCGGACAGCGATGGAATAGCAAAACAGATAAAAGAACATCTTGAACTTATGCTGGAATTCTATGGAGAGAAAGGGATTAAGTTATTCAGAAAGCATATAGCCAAATATATTCGCGGAATGAAAGACAGCGCCAAATTTAGAGCTCTCCTGGTAAATGCGGAAACAAAAGAAGAAATTCTGGAACATTTAGATAAATTTGGATAAATAAGATACCAAGGGGCGAATGGCCGTTCGCCCCTGTAGGGAAGTGTTAATCACCTTCTTCCACTTCCTCTTCATCTATTGATAAATCGTCTTCTGACGTTTCCTCTATCGAGGATATATCCTTTGTTTTTTCTTTTTTGCATCCGATGAAATTAAGGCTGACAGCAAAACCGAATAAAGCGATCATAAAAAATATAAAAAGATTTCTTTTTATCATAATATAACTCCTTTTATTAAATTTAATTCTCTGCTGCTTTGCAGGAGAATTAATATTAGGCTAATTAATTGTTCAGACCTTAGCTGAAATAACATTGTATTGATATACGTCTAAAAGCAATAATGAAGTCACCGGTATTTTTCCAATTCTGAATAAAAAATCAAGCATAAATTTAAATAAACTTTGCGGCCGCTTTTGATACTCTTTCGATTTCTTTTTTTGTAAGAGTCGGGTAAATCGGCAATGAGAACAGTTTATTAGCAAGCCGTTCGCTGTTGGGATAATCCATGGGTTTATATTTTAAATATCTGTGCAGAGGTGCCGGAATAGGCCGTAGTACTTCAATTTTATTTTTTTTCCAGTAGCTTTCCACCTTGTCGGCAGGCGAATCGAACAATAAGGGAAAGGACTGGAATACGAATTCATCGCTGTAATGATAAAGAGTTTTGTGATTTGTGAATTTTATTGAATCAAAATATATCCTTGCGATTTCCCTTCGCCTCCTGATGAAATCCTGAAGTCTTGACAATTGGTGTATTCCCATTGCCGCCTGGAAATCAGTTAAACAGCAGTCATAACTGATGTTAAGGCTTTTAAGATTATTATCCCTGCAGTCTTTCATTACTGAAAACAGGCGGGAATTATTGGTAAGGATAATTCCGCCATTGCCTGTAGTAATGAGACATCCCGGCGAAAAAGATGCTGTCCGTATCGAGCCGGGCCTGCTTTCGTCAAAATCGGCGCCAATCACGTGAGAAATATCTTCTATAATAGGAATATTGAGTTCAAACAGGTTTTTAATATTCTCAATAAAGCCGAAGAGATGGCCGATTACAATTGCTTTTGTTCTTGGAGTTATTTTTTCTTTTATCTGGTCCAGTGACGGAACGAATGAATTTTCTCCAATATCCACTATTGAAGCCTGCGCGCCGGTAAATGTTAAGGCGCTTAAGGCCGCGAGGTCAAAAAATGAAGGAATTATTACTTCATCGCCGTTTCCTATTTCCAATGCCTTGTAAATTAAATGAAATGCTGATGTAGGGGAATTGACTGCTAATGCGTATCGCAATTTTCCGACAGCGGATATGCTGCTTTCAAAGTTTTTAATTGAGCTTCCGCTTATAAGCTCGCCGTTCATAAGACAATCAAGCACGCCTTCCATTTCTTTACGCGTAATAGTTGGTTTATTTGATACTATGCTCATTTAATAATCCTTATATTTTATGTTTTAAAACTGTCATTTCAGGGAGCGAACTGATAAGGAATCGCAGGATTGCTGCCGGATTTCCCGCCACGGTCGAAATGACATTTAAAAGTCTGTTTTTAAGAAAAGCAGTAAAGTAATCAGAATAATTATTATGTCGCATTAATATAGTATCTATAATGAGAAAGGTCAACAAAAGATCAAGGAATTTTAGAAAATTCATAAAAATAAATAATAGAATTATTAAAGCTCCTTTTAACTTAAGGCATTTAAAATTGATACCGATATAGGAAATAGATTAAACTGTTGGAGGTTAATATATTATGATAAAGATAGTACGCGGATTTGGCAATTTTACGGGAATTGCATTGATAATTTTACTGCTCACGGCATGTTCATCAGACGGAGTTTTTGCTAAGAAGGATAGAGCGGATCAAAGGAGCAGAAGCTTTAACAGCGCATCTGATAAAGAAGAATTTATCTATGATGATGAAGCCATCAATAAACCGGACATTGAGCCGCAGCAATATAGCGACATGAGCAGGAGCGGCAGGATTGTTGATGTAAATAGTTATAATACAGATGGTTCGGAGAACGGGAATTATTATCAAAGGGGCTATGCTTCCTGGTATGGAAGGGAATTTCATGGAAGAAAAACTGCTTCCGGTGAAAGATATGATATGAACAAGCTTACAGCGGCTCATAAAAAACTTCCGTTCGGCACCAGAATTCTTGTAAAGAATCTGGAAAATGATAAAACCGTAAGTGTAATGATAAATGACAGAGGACCTTACAGGGATAATAGAATACTTGATCTTTCTTATGCTGCAGCAAAAAAGTTGGGAATAGTGGCAAGCGGCGAGGCAAATGTAGGTATCAAAATAATTAAAAGCGAAAGTGAAGAAAGATTCAGTGATAAACAAAGTTATACTAAAAGTGATATAAATCCTGTTGCTGGTTATAAGGATGAAGAAGAGGATAGTGATAATTATATAGAAGATAACATTAGAGGCAGTTATTCGGTTCAGGCCGGGGCTTTCTATTCCCGGAGAAATGCAGAGCGTTTGCAGCAGCGTTTGGAAGATCTTGTCGATAATCCTGTTGTCATGACTAAGGACAATGATTTATATAAAGTTAAGATTGATAAGTTAAACTCCAGAAAAGAAGCAAATAAAGTTAAAAGTCAGCTTGAAATGGAGGAAATCCCGTCTTATATTATTGATAATCAGAAATAACTTATGAAAATAAAATATATATTTCAGATTTTTTGTTGACAGCATAATATCGATAAATTATAAAGAAATCGGATAAAAATCCCAGCAATTGCCCACGTAGCTCAGTCGGTAGAGCATTTGCATGGTAAGCAAAAGGTCATCAGTTCAATTCTGATCGTGGGCTTAAAGAGTTTTACCAGCGAATACGATACAACAATTAATCCTCAACAATTTAATATTTAAAAAATGGTTGAAAATTAATTATTTTTTTTATTAATTGCTTGACTGAAAAAGAGCAGATACTAATTTGCTCATATTTTATATTTACTTAAGCTGTATAATTATATACTTTCCAGGTTTTTTTTATGAGGGACATAATACTTTTAGCTTGCGGCGATTGTAAAAGAAAGAATTACTCTACTACAAAAAACAAAAAGACGCAGACCGGAAAATTTAGCATGAATAAGTATTGTAAATTCTGTAATAAATATACAGAACACAAGGAAACAAAAGCTTAAAATTTCTGCTAATTTCTTTAACACAGAGGATTATTAAATAATGATAAGACCCATCAATCAGGTGGTAACATTCGTACGTGAGTCAAGAGACGAATTAAAAAAAGTAACTTGGCCGGAAAGAGATGAGGTAACCAGCTTTACGGTTGTTGTAATTGTAGCTGTAGTTATAGTATCTATATTCCTTTGGATTGTAGATACTTTTTTAATGACAATTGTACAAACTGTGATGTATTAACAATGGCAAAAGAATGGTATGTAGTTCATACTTATTCCGGACATGAGAATAAGGTCAAGCTGGCATTGGAGAAGAGAGTTGAGAATGCCGGTCTGGAAAATAAAATTTTTCAGGTTAAAATACCTACTGTTGAAGTTCCGGAAATAAAAGACGGGAAAAAAAAGATAAAAAGCAAGAAATTTTTTCCCGGATATGCTGTCATCGAGATGGAACTCGATGATGAAACATGGACGCTTGTTAAAAGCATTCCGGGAGTTACCAATTTCGTAGGGGCTTATGGAGCCAAGAGGCCGAAGCCGTTAACAAAGAGCGAGGTAAGCGCGCTTTTTGATCAGGTCAGCCATGAAAAAACCAAAGAAAGAGTAACCACGGAAATTGATTTCTCCATAGGAGAGCATGTAAAGGTCATTGATGGGCCTTTTAATAATTTTAATGGGATTATCGAAGAAGTATATCCTGAAAAAGGAAGAGTCAGAGTTAAAGTTGAAATATTCGGGCGCGGTACACCTGTTGAACTTGATTATCTGCAGGTTGGAAAAATTTAAGGTCAAAAGATATAATAATTTGATTTTATACTGTCATTTCATTTAATGAAATGATGTGGAATTTTAAAGAACAAGGGGTAATTACCGATTGTTCTAAATAATTTTAAGGTGTTTTTATAAATGGCAAAGAAAAAAAAAGAGATCGTAACTCAGATTAAACTGCAGATTCCGGGAGGGGAAGCAAATCCGGCTCCGCCGGTCGGCCCCGCTCTTGGCCAGCACGGTTTAAATATAATGGAGTTCTGCAAGGCATTCAACGAAAGGACAAAAGAGAATCAGGGACTCATCCTGCCGGTAGTAATATCAGTTTATGATGACAGGTCTTATACGTTTATAATAAAAACTCCTCCGGCTTCTGTATTGATTAAAAAATTATTAAAACTTGAAAAAGGTTCAAATGAACCCAATAAAACCAAGGTTGGCCAGATTACAAGGGCGCAGATTGAGGAAATCGCAAAGACAAAAATGCCTGACCTGAACGCGAATGACGTCAATGCTGCGATGAAAATAATCGCAGGTACTGCAAGGTCAATGGGCGTTACGGTTATTGATTAATTTAAGGAGTTATGGAATAATGAAACGCGGTAAGAACATTACAAATGCTAAAGCAAAAGTTGATAAAACTGTCTTATATAATATTAGTGATGCTGTTAAATTATTAAAAGACATTAAATATGTAAAATTTGACGAGACTGTAGAAGTTGCAGTTAAAATTATTCATAAGAGTTATCAGAGTATCAGGGGTGCTGTCAACCTTCCTTTCGGCACAGGTAAGGATGTAAAGGTTCTTGTTATCTGCAAAGGGGATAAACAGAAAGAAGCTAAAGACGCAGGCGCGGATTTTGTGGGTGCTGAAGATATTATAGAAAAGATCAAGGAAGGGTGGAGCGAGTTTGAAGCAGTAGTGGCAACTCCATCGATGATGAAAGAAGTCGGTAAACTAGGACCTGTACTGGGTAAGAGAGGTTTAATGCCCAAGCCGAAAGCAGGGACTGTTACTGATGATATAAAGGGTATTGTAAAAGCATTGAAGGGAGGCAGGGTCGAATACAAAGCTGACAAGACCGGTGTTATCCATATAGGCGTTGGCAGGACTTCTTTTGAAAACGAAAAGCTTGCAGAAAACATTAAAGCGTTTTATAATCAGGTAATGAAAGATAAACCATCTGATGCTAAAGGTAATTTTATAAAATCCGTAAATGTATCATCAACGATGGGAGCGGGTATAAAAATAAATTACAAAGGAATAGATAGATAATGGTAAAACAATACAAAGTTGATAGAGTTCAGGAATTAACCCGGAAATTACAGGAAAAGAAAAATATAATATTAACTGATTATTCCGGGACAAAAGTCAGCCATCTTACTGCTTTAAGGAATAAACTGCGAGCAAAAGATATCGATTATAAAGTAGTTAAGAATAATTTATTCAAAAGAGCCTTAAAAGAGACCGGATACCCTGAAGTAGATGCATTTTTAAAGGGCCCTATCGGAGTTGCTTTTGTAAAAGAAGATTTGGGTGAAGCTGCGAAAATATTTAAGGATTTTAAAAAAGAACAGGAAAAATTTAATTTTTCGTTAGGGATAATGGATAACATTGTCTACAATGAAGAACAGATCAAGAGAATCGCGGATATTCCATCCAAAGAAGTTCTTATTTCTCAAATTATGTCCCTGATTAATTCTGCTGCTTCCAATATGGCTATGGTTATTAATCAAACCATTGCCTCAGTGCCCAGAGGTATTAAAGCAGTAGCGGAGAAAAACGCGAATTAATTATTTGTTAAATCCGGCAAAAGCCATATATAACTGCAATTAAAATATGCCGCTGAAAATTTCGGATGTTTAAATCCGTGATTATTTCAATTTGAGTCAATCTGAAAAATGCAGAAAACACTTTTTTATACGGAACTGTTTCCAATTTGATTGCAGGTTATAGTAAGTAGTGCATAATAGTTAATAAGAATATTTTTTTAATTATAAGCATAAATTTTTTTAAATTTAAAGACAATGGTACTTTCAGTAAAGTTGATTTTTGGATGTATCCATTATTAAATGAGAATGTAGTGCTTTAATATTAACAATATTATGACTACTGTTCATAATATTTGTTAGTATTTATAGAATAAAGAGTTTTCAATAGAAAATTCCACTATGTAAAAAATCACTATTTAAAAGGAGATTAAAATGGCAAAACTTAGTGTAGAAGAATTGTTGGAAGCCATCGGAAGCTTAACTTTGATTGAGGCTTCAGATCTGGTAAAGGCAATGGAGGAAAAATTCGGCGTATCTGCAGCAGCACCGGTCGCAGTTGCAGTAGCGGGTGGCGGCGCGACTGCTGAAGCACAGGCTGATGAGAAGAGCGAATTTGATGTTGTTCTTACCGGCTTTGGAGATAAAAAGATCAATGTTATAAAGGAAGTCAGAACCATAACAGGTCTTGGCTTAAAAGAAGCAAAGGATCTTGTTGAAGCCGGCGGAAAAGCCGTTAAGGAGAAAGCTTCAAAAGAAGAAGCAGAAAAGATTAAAGCACAGCTTGAAGCAGCCGGCGCTACTGTTGAGCTGAAATAACTCAATTATAGAGGGCGCATACGCGCCCATTTATAAAAATTCATTGAAATTTGAAGGAAGAAGGGAACTATGCAAAAGAAGAAACTAAAAGTAGTTAGATTCGGGAGGAGTGTTCCCAGAATTGAACTGCCTAATCTTATCGAAGTTCAACTGCAGTCTTACGATTGGTTTCTTCAATCTGGTATACCCCCGCAAAAACGAAAAATGCAGGGCCTTCATTCTGTATTTTGTGAAATTTTTCCTATCGAAAGCCCTCATGAAGACGTAATTCTTGAATTTGTAGAATATAATATAGGTTCGCCGAAATATTCCGAGGTTGAATGTAAAGAAAGAGATGCTACATATGCCGCACCTTTAAAAGCCGCTATCCGGCTTATAAAAAAAGACAGTATGGAAGTCAGGGAACAGACCGTTTATATGGGCGATATCCCGCTAATGACTGAACGCGGCACTTTCATTATCAATGGTACTGAACGAGTTGTAGTTAATCAACTTCACAGGTCTCCCGGAATATTCTTTTTCTATGAAGAAAAGGAAAGGCTTTACAATGTAAGGGTCATCCCGGACAGGGGATCATGGCTTGAATTTGAGATGGATGCCAAGGGCCTTATTGTAGCGCGCATCGACCGTAAAAAGAAATTCCCGGTGACTCTTCTTGTTAAAGCATTAGGCTTTAATACCAACGAAGAGATCATAAAATTATTTTATGATATTGAAAAAATTAAACTGAAAGATGAAGAAGCGTATCAAAGAATTATAGGCCGAAGGATTGTTAAAGATATTGCGAGTTCATCGGACGGGGAACTTATTCTGGAAGTCGGCGACAGAATAACAATCGATATAATTGACAGATTAAAAGAAGAGAAGATAAAAGAGATTGAAGTGATTATATTTCCTGGCAATAAGGATAACACTTATCTTTTAACTTCGCTTGAAAAAGATGGATGTGCAAGCGCTGAAGAAGCAATGATTAAACTGCACTCGCTCATGCGGCCGGGCGAACCATCCAATATAGATAATGCTAAAATAGAACTTAACAGATTATTCTTCAACGACCGCACATACAACCTCGGCTCAGTAGGAAGATATAAAATTAATAAGAAATTCGGATTCGACAATAATGAGATAACCGGGACTACTCTCAGGAAAGAAGATATAATCCAATCTATAAAGTATATGGTTAATCTTATTGCCGAAGCTGAGGGTTATTTTCTGGATGATATTGATCATCTCGGCAACAGACGCATCAGGTCTGTCGGCGAGCTGATTATGAATCAGATTAAAATAGGCTTTCAAAGAACTGAAAGAGTAATCAAGGAAAGAATGACGATTCAGGATCTCGATGTCGCTACTCCCCAGGCCCTGATAAGCATTAAACCGATTACCGCTGTCATTAACGAATTCTTCGGTTCAAGCCAGCTGTCGCAGTTTATGGATCAGACAAATCCTCTTGCAGAGTTAACACATAAAAGAAGGCTGAATGCACTCGGCCCGGGCGGCCTTTCAAGGGAACGCGCTGGCTTTGAAGTTCGCGATGTGCATCCGTCACATTACGGCAGGATGTGTCCTATTGAAACTCCTGAAGGGCCGAATATCGGTCTTATTGTTTCCATGAGTGCTTATGCCCGGATAAACGAGTATGGATTTTTAGAGACGCCATACAACCGCGTAGATCATGGAAAAGTAATCGATAAAATTGAATTTTTAACTGCCGATGAGGAAGATAAACATTTTATCGCACAGGCAAATGCCGATATTGATGAAAGCGGAAAATTTACAAAAAGCCTTGTCGCGTGCCGGAACAGGGGTAATTTTCCTTACAAGAAACCTCAGGAAATCGGATATATGGACGTAGCGTCGTCCCAGATTTTTTCAATATCAACAAGTTTAATTCCGTTTTTGGAACATGATGATGCGAACAGGGCTCTTATGGGATCCAATATGCAGCGTCAGGCAGTGCCTCTTCTTGTTGAAGAAGCTCCGCTCGTAGGTACGGGTATTGAAAAAGCTGCGGCTTATGACTCAGGAGTACTGGCAATCGCCAAAAGAGGCGGAGAAGTAACATCCGTTGACGCTAAGAAGATTATAATTAAAACAACCGATAACGAAACCGATACATATGACCTGTTAAAATTTAAAAGGACTAATCAGGGAACATGTTTTAATCAAAAGCCTATTGTTGTTGAAGGGCAGAAGGTAAAGAGTGGAGAGGTAATAGCTGACGGCCCTGCTGTAGCCAACGGCCGCCTTGCACTAGGGAAGAATATTCTCGTTGCCTTTATGCCCTGGATGGGTTACAATTATGAGGACGCCATTGTAATATCCGAAAAACTGGTAAAAGAGGATATTTATACTTCTGTTCATATTGAACAGTTTGAAATCGAGGCAAGAGAAACCAAACTCGGAAGAGAAGTTATTTCAAAAGATATTCCGAACTTAAGCGAAAAGGCGTTCAGAGATCTTGACTCGGACGGTATTGTCAGAATGGGCGCTTATGTAATGCCTGATGACATACTTGTAGGCAAAGTAACTCCTAAGGGAGAAGAGGATTTAACTCCGGAATATAAATTACTGCATTCGATATTCGGCGAGAAAGCCAGGGAAGTAAGAGACACTTCTCTCAGGGTTCCCAACGGGATAGAAGGAATTGTAATTGATGTTAAAAGATTTTCTCGTGAAGGCGGTGATGAACTCGCGCCTGGTGTTGAAGAGCTTGTAAAGGTATATATCGCCTCTAAAAGAAAGATTTCAGTCGGCGATAAAATGGCCGGAAGGCATGGTAATAAAGGCGTTATTTCAATAATTGTCCCGGAAAATGACATGCCTTATTTGCCGGACGGGACTCCGGTAGATATAGTGCTTAATCCACTATCTGTTCCGTCTCGTATGAACCTGGGGCAGCTTCTCGAAACAGAACTCGGATGGGCGGCAAAAAATCTGGATATCATAGTAGAAACTCCGATTTTCGACGGCGCAACTGAAGAGGACATTAAAGAATATATGGAAAAAGCCGGAATTGCCGAGACTTCAAAGACTCCCCTGTTTGATGGAAGATCGGGCGTACAATTTGAAGAGAATGTAATGGTTGGATACTGCTACATGCTAAAACTTGCACATATGGTTGATGATAAAATACACGCAAGATCAACTGGTCCTTACTCTCTGGTTACGCAGCAGCCTCTCGGCGGCAAGGCGCAGTTCGGAGGGCAGAGACTCGGGGAAATGGAAGTATGGGCTCTTGAAGCTTATGGGGCATCTTATACGTTGCAGGAGTTGTTAACAGTCAAGTCAGATGATATGCTGGGAAGGGCAAGGGTTTATGAGGCAATTGTTAAAGGTATGAATTCAACGACTCCCGGCATACCTGAATCTTTTAATGTTCTTATTCAGGAACTCAGGGGCCTTGCTTTAGATGTTCGTATTTATGGCGCAGACAAAAAGGAAATCAGTTTATCGGAATGGAGTGAAGGTTTCGACAGGTCAAAGAGAAAAATTAAGCTTGATACTTTAAAGAATATTTAAAAAAAGGGCGATTTGCCTAATTTGTAGAGGCGGATTATGCGTCGCGGAGACGAATAATTATCCGCCTTTACGCAATAATAATTATTATAAAGGAATTAAAATGAGGGATTTTAACGATTTTGATTCAATACAAATCAAACTTGCTTCGCCTGATCAGATAAGAGAATGGTCGTTCGGTGAAGTGAAAAAACCCGAAACAATAAATTACAGGACATTAAAACCTGAAAGAGACGGCCTGTTCTGTGAAAAAATCTTTGGAACAACCAAGGAATGGGAATGTTACTGCGGCAAATTTAAGTCAATAAGATACAAGGGTGTTGTCTGTGACAGATGCGGGGTTGAGGTCACTCATTACAAGGTTAGAAGAGAACGCGGCGGCCATATTGAACTGGCTTTTCCTGTTGCGCATATATGGTATTACAGGTCTGTTCCGTCAAGGATGGGGCTGCTTCTTAATATGAGTGTTAATGAATTAAAATCGATTCTTTACTACGAGAAATACGTTGTAATAGAGCCCGGCAATACAGACTTAAAAGAGGGCGAGCTTATTGATGAGGATGCATATAATCATTATTATGAAACCGAAGGCGACACATTTGTCGCGGATTTAGGCGCTTCTGCTATAAAAGAAATACTGGCCAAAATCGATCTTGATGAAGAGGCCAGATATTTAAGAGCTGAGATACTTGATAAAGAATCAAGAGTAGATAAAAAACAGATTAAAAGACTGGAAATCATTGAAGCCTTGAGGGACTCCGGGAACAAGCCTGAATGGATGATTCTTGATGTAATACCGGTAATACCTCCTGAACTCAGACCTATGGTTCAGCTTGACGGAAGGCGCTTTGCTACCTCCGATTTGAACGACTTATACAGACGCGTTATAAACAGAAACAACCGTCTCAAGAGACTCATGACTCTAAGGGCGCCCGACATTATTGTAAGAAGTGAAAAAAGAATGCTTCAGGAGTCGGTTGACGCGCTATTTGACAACAGTAGAAGAAAGAAAGCAGTAAAGGGTAAAGGGAACCGGCCTTTAAAATCATTAAGTGATATGCTCAAAGGGAAGCAGGGCAGATTCAGACAAAATCTTCTCGGTAAAAGGGTGGATTATTCAGGCAGATCGGTTATTGTCATTGGCCCTGAATTAAAGCTGCATCAGTGCGGCCTCCCCAAAAAGATGGCTTTGGAACTTTTTAAGCCTTTTATAATGAAAAAGCTTGTTGACCGCGATTATGTCCAGAATATTAAATCCGCGAAAAAAATGGTAGAGAATGAGAGGCCTGAAGTATGGGAAGTACTTGAATCCGTTATTACCGGTCACCCGGTTCTTCTTAACAGGGCGCCTACGCTTCACAGACTTGGAATACAGGCATTTGAGCCCGTACTTGTCGAAGGTAAAGCAATAAGACTTCACCCCCTGGTCTGTCATGCTTATAATGCGGACTTTGACGGAGACCAGATGGCTGTACATGTGCCGTTATCTCCAAGAGCTCAGCTTGAGTGCTGGATATTAATGCTTTCATCGAATAACCTTCTTTCGCCGGCTAACGGTCAGCCTATTACAACGCCTACGCAGGATATCGTACTTGGAATATGTTATCTTACTTCTGAATTTTTAGATGACGGTTTGCCTTTAAAACTTTTCGATGATGAAGCGGATGTGCTTAAATCAGTTGACTATGGTCAGATAAAGGTAAGAACGAAAATTAAATTTTTAACAGGCGATGAAATAATTGAGACAACAGCCGGACGTCTGATTTTTAATAAAGTACTGCCCGAGGGTTTTGAATTTGTTAATAAAACAATAACAGATAAAGATCTGTCCAAGTTGATATCAGATATATTCAGACAATTCGGACATATGGTTACAGTTAAGACGCTGGATCTGATAAAAGAGATAGGCTATAAATACGCAACTTATTTTGCACCGACCATTTCAATATCGGATATTACCATTCCGCCGGAAAAATACAAGGTTATTGGCGAAGCTGATAAAAAAGTTGAACAGATCGAAAACGAGTATAGAAGCGGTTATATCACTGATGAAGAGAGATATAACAGGGTGGTTAACGTCTGGACAACTGCAAATGAAGAAGTTTCCGAAATGACATTCAAGGGCTTATCATTGGAGCGTGGTGGTTTTAATTCCATCAATATGATGGCTTATTCTGGTGCAAGAGGAAGCAAACAGCAGATCAAGCAGCTTGCGGGTATGCGCGGTTTAATGGCTAAACCGAGCGGTGAAATTATTGATGTTCCGATACGATCCAATTTTAAAGAAGGATTGAATGTGCTTGAATATTTTATTTCGACAAACGGCGCCAGAAAAGGACTTGCAGATACAGCTTTAAAAACAGCTGACGCGGGTTATTTGACCAGAAGGCTTGTAGATATTGCACAGGATGTTGTAATAACGATGGAGGACTGCGGAACAACAATCGGTATAGATATTCAGCCTATAAAAGAAGGGGATGAGATTATAGAATCATTGGGTGAGAGAGTGCTGGGAAGAACTCTTCTTTATGATTTACTTCATCCTGTTACAGGCAAAGTAATTTATAAAGCTGATGATATAATCGATGAAAAGGCCGCGGATTTAATTGACGAGTTGAATATTGATTCTATTGAAATCAGATCAGTGCTGACCTGTGAGGCTGTTCACGGTGTATGCGCTAAATGTTACGGCAGAAATCTTGCGAATGCAAAGCCTGTAGATATCGGGGAGGCAGTTGGAATTATAGCAGCTCAGTCAATAGGCCAGCCCGGCACTCAGCTTACAATGAGAACATTCCATATAGGCGGTATTGCGTCGAGTTCTGTTGAAGAGAACGAAATTAAACTCTCTTATCCTGTTTTCCTTAAGGAATTGACTTCCAGAACTGTTAAGACTGATGATAAAAAAACAATAACAGTCAGGAGGGGATACCTGATTGTTCAGAGAATTATAAGCGAATATAATGTAAAAAATGAAGCTAAAATACTGGTAAACGACGGGGATAAGATATACGCGGGTATGCCCTTGATTAAAGAATCGAAGGATGAGAAAATTGAAGTAAAAAATTCAGGTATTGTTAAAATAGATAAGAAAAAGATATATATATTAGGAGATCCTCATTCTATTCCCATCAATGTCGGCACAGAGATAAGTGCAAAACCCGGAAAAATATATGACAGGAACACTGTTCTTGCTTCTTTTGACCCGTGGCTAGAGCCGATTATTACGGAAATATCGGGGAAAGTAAAATTTGTAGATATTGAACTTCATAAAACCCTAAGAGAAGAACTTGACTTACAGACTTCATTTACCCAGAGAATAATTGTTGAATACAAGGCTGAAAAACTGCAGCCCAGGATTGAAGTGGAAAGCTCTTCTGCCGAGGAGCCCATAACATATTTGCTGCCGGGCGGGGCGCACTTAATTGTAGATAGGGAAGATAATGTAAAAGCAGGGACAATTCTGGCCAAGATTCCAAGAGCAGCCGGGAAGACAAAAGATATTACCGGTGGTCTTCCAAGGGTGGCTGAACTATTCGAAGCCAGAAGCCCGAAGGACGCGGCTACTCTTTCGGAACTGGATGGTGAAGCGACTATAGGAGATACTGTAAAGAATAAAAGAAAGATAATCATTAAAGGTGAAAACGGCGTACAGAAAGAATATTCAATTGCTGCATCCAAATTTTTAAGGGTTCAGGACGGTGATTGGATAAACAGAGGAGAAAAAATTGATGACGGGCCGGTTGATCCTCATGACATATTAAAGATCAAAGGTCCCAGAGACCTGCAAAAATTTCTTGTTAACGAGATACAGGAAGTTTATCGTCTTCAGGGCGTCGGAATCAACGATAAGCATATTGAAGTTATAGTCAGGCAAATGCTTAGAAAAGTAAGAATGACAGACCCTGGTGATACAAGCTATATTATCGAACAGATCATTGATAAATTCGATTTCATAAGAGAAAATGAGAGGGTTATAGAAGAAGGCGGCAAGCCTGCAACAGCTATTCCAATTTTAATGGGAATTACAAAGTCTGCACTTAATACTGAATCATTTATTTCTGCTGCATCTTTCCAGGAAACAACTAAAGTATTAACAGATGCGGCCATTAAGGGGAAAATCGATAATCTCAGAGGCCTGAAAGAAAATGTTATAATAGGTCATCTGATCCCTGCTGGAACAGGCGTAAGAGAATATGATTCGGTTGATATTTTTCAGGAAGTCCACGGCGATCTGGAAGGAAATTTTAACAATGCGGAGTCACTAGCAGAAGCCGAATCTGAAACTGCTCAATAAATACGTAAAAAATATAAAAATTCTTGACATTAATGGATATAATTCTGCTTTTATTAGCAAATATAATAATACAAAGGAAATATAATGCCTACAATTAATCAGTTAGTTAGATTCGGAAGAGAGTCAAAAAAGAAGAAATCAAAATCCCCCGCGCTGGATCGGTGCCCGCAAAAACGCGGTGTATGCACAAGGGTAATGACAGTGACTCCCAAAAAACCCAATTCGGCATTAAGGAAAGTCGCCAGGGTAAGATTAACAAACGGGATTGAAGTAACTGCATATATACCCGGTGTAGGCCATAATCTACAGGAGCACTCGGCAGTACTTGTAAGAGGAGGCAGGGTCAAGGACCTGCCGGGAGTACGGTATCATATCCTCAGAGGCGCTCTTGATACATTGGGCGTTGACGGCAGAAAACGCGGAAGATCAAAATACGGCGCAAAGAGACCGAAGGCATAATTCGGTATAAAATCCAAATGAATAATACTAATTATCTTATATAGGAGTAAGATATGTCACGAAGGAGACGAGCAATAAGAAGGACGGTTTTACCTGATCCTAA
>JAFGSG010000023.1 GCA_016934735.1 Spirochaetota bacterium
CGGTTCATGATCCCGGAAATATTGAAGGCCGGATAGTTTTCAGGGCAGTGAGAAATATACGCTATTCTGTCATAAACGAGAAAGGAGAGAGGATAGGCGGCGAATATGATATTGTCGGCAGTCCTAGATGTATCAATCATTTGATTGCATTCAAAGCTGTAGACCAGTTCAGGCATTTTATTGTCAGCGAAACAGGCGAGAGACTCGGCGGAGACTATAAATATATAAACTCTCCGGCGGAAATTCACGGAAGGGCTCTTTACTGGGCAAGTCATGAGAATAATTTTTTTATTGCGGACTGGGAAGGCAGGAGGACAAAGCACGAATATGACAAGGTATATTATTTAAGACCGCTGCCCGACAACAGGGCCTATGTCATAGCAAAAAAGGGGAATTTTTTTATTAAAGAGATCATTGATATTTTCAAGGATATGACATAGCGGATAAGATTAAAATCAGGAGCTATCTCAAAATGATCTATTTTATGAAATAATTGACAACGAATTGAAATATACAACAAAATTTTTTGCGGAATCAGATCTTCCTGGCTGGCTTTTTATGATTTTTGGAGTTTTTGCATCAGTTCTGAAAGGCGTCCTAAAAAATTTTATTTTATATTTCAATTCATAAAACTGAATAACTTATTTCTGAGATGACTTGAAGATTCAGCTTCCGGGATAAGCAATGAGAATTAAATCGCCTTTAATAAACAGGGAAATACTGGAAGAGGCTGAAAAGTTTTTTTGGGATAATAAACGGGCAATAAGCGATTATGCGGAGCGCACCGATTTAACATTCGAGGCAGGCAATAAATGGTCGATTGATATTCAGTCGGGACGCTGCACCTATGATCCCATGTTTTTTTTCAGGAACGGATTCTCATATGCGGAAAGCATGTGGGCTGTGTGCCATGAGATAGAGCATATAAGGGACCTGCGCAAGGACCCGAAGGCATACGCTGATCTTTACAGAAGAACCGGCAGAGGGAGGAGAAGGCTGGAACTTCTCTATAATCGTATCAACGACATATATATCAACAAAGAGCTGGACAGGAGATTCCCTGCGCATCTGGAGACGCGTCAGTCACTCTATAAATACAGGATAATCCGGATGACAGACCACACGGCGCGGCCCAGGCACCTGCAGTTTATTTATGCAATACTCTGCAAAAAAATGCTGCCTGATGAAGATGTTGTAGTCTCCGATGAAGTCAGATCGGAGATTGAAAAGCTGAAAAACATTGACGGGGAAGGGACTGATTTCACGGAATTATTATCGGATTCAACAGCCAGTCCCGGCGACCGGTTTGATCTGATACGGGATTACATTGAACCGGTATACGAACGCTTTTACCATGAAGATCTTGAAGAAAGCCTTAAGCAGAAGAAGAACAAGGCCAGAGAAAATGTGCCCCAGGGCGATTTTTTCGAAGGAAGTCCGGACGGGATAAAGGCGGAGGATTATTTCTCTTCCGAATACGATGAGGCGGACGAAGGCCTGCCCGAAGCGCTCTCCCGGGAACAGATCAGAAATGCCGTTGACCAGGAAATTTTACTGGAACGTGAAAGAAATAAAACACCGGAGCAGATTGCAAGGGAACAGTTTAAAGCCCTGCATGGAGTATCTCCAGAGGAAGTTGAAAGCTTTGCTGATCATTATAAAAAGATAGCCCACTATATAGATCCTCTAAGCAGGATTTTTGAACGCATTATAGAAACAAGGAAAAATACCCGCCGCCGTCTGAAGGAGAGAACGGACAATGGCGTTATTATCGATCCTTCGCTCCTTCCCCAGGCCTATATCGATGCGTACGGAGGTGTGGCCGAGTCAAGAACCCAGTTAAAGATAAGAAAGGATGAACTGGATCAGCATAAGCCTCTTGATTTTGAATTCACGCTCATATGTGATCTGTCTGCTTCAATGAATGAAAATTATCCCGGCGGCAAGAGTTATGAGCAGAGACTCTGCGCAATATTGATAGTCGAGGCTCTTGCTGAATTTGCACGGAAGCTGAATGCGGAAAGGATAGAACGCATCGTCGACTTAAGGATATTTACGGAAATAAGGGGATTCGGAGCGGAGGATGAGATACTTAAGCCAATGAGCGATGCTATTGACTATTATACGCGGGTAAAGATCTTCCGCAGGCTTGAGCTGTGCGTAGGGAAAAGGACGGCAGATTATAAATCACTTGAGATCGTATTGCTGAAAACCGGCGAAGATGTCACAAGGCGGATCAGGGAGATGAACCTGAAAAAGGCGGTTGTGCTTATCACCGACGGGGGCAGCAATAATCCCGGACTTGCAAGAAATATAAAAGAGAGGCTCACCGGCAGGGGAGTGGTTGTAAAGGCAATACAGATAGGCGAAGCGACAATAAAAGACACTGAATCATTTAATTATGCATGGGGGAGCGACGGACTGCCGTGCAGGGATGTTTCCCGGCTTGTATCCATTATTGAGAAACTGCTCGAAGACCTTCTTGAGGATCTGTAAACGCGAATTGACTTATCTGACCATTACATCGACAAATTAAAAATTATGAGCATACTGATTTTTTTGAACCGGTTTTATTGTTTTTCATGCCCTATCTGTTATCCTGCCCCATGTTTAAGCGGATACAAAATGTTTATTGCTCTGAATATAAACCGGAACGGATCTGAAACGGAGAGGATGCGTCTTTGTTTGGTAGGTGAAGACAGCTGATATGCACTAGAATGCTTTTTCTCAGGCTCTCTTTGTATGCATGCATCTTCCTTCATGTATTGCGATATATAAAGATTATAGCCGCTCATGTTTAACCCGCGCGCCTTTCCTGTGAACCTGTATTTTTCCTCGTCAGTTAAGGCCTGCCATGATTTCACTGCATTGGCAAATGTCCTGAGTATTATTCTCTGCATGATGGTGTCCGGATTGCGCGGCAGCACATAGGTACGCATACATTGCCTGTTCTTCCGGCAATAAAATACAATGCCGCCTATACGGCCGCTCACTTCGCTGAACAGAGGATTGAGTAGTACAGTTGCCATTGCAATTCTCCGCTTTTAATATCCGGAGGTGAATAATTATTCCCCTCTGTCTAAATATACAAAAATACCTTACAGAAAATCGCGGGAATATGGCAACTTTTTAAAAAATTTTAATAAAAGTTAAAATTTTTTAATATTTTGTATCCAATATAATCGGGCTCTATATATCAATTAAACATTTACCCTCCTGCGGGCGGGTAAATGTTTAATTAAATATATTATTCGACAATATATTAATAAAAAGATTATGTCTTTTTTCTTCCGGATTAATCAATCATTTTGGTCCATTTTGTTTCTGAGATTGTGCCACCGTAGTAATTAAAGGTTGTCCCGTTTGCGGTTTTGCATATTATTTTGTTCCATCCTGCAGAAATGGCAACATTATTATAAATATAAGTTTTACCTCCGTCCGGTACTGTTCCACTGATAGTAGTAGCTTTTGAAGTATAAATGTATTCATAGTATTGAACATAGCCATTTGTAGCATAATCAAAATTTCCTTCATAGTAACTAGCAGTATCAGGATTAGGAGTAACTTCAATTGGCCCAACATAAAATATTTTGGCAGTTGATGATGATGAAGTAAGCCCCCAATCAGAAGGCGCAATCAGCCAGGTGCTGTCCGGAATTCCATAGGAGAGATCAAGAACTGAATTATTATCATCGTCTGTATCTAACAGGTGGTCGGTAGCACCTTCGCCATTGAGTTCATAATCTTCTCCATCATTGTGGACAAAATCAGCAGTCCATGTCTCATCACCTTTGTCAAAAACATGTGTGATTGTTCCTGCAATAGTTAAAGTATTTCCAAGACCGTCATCGTCGTCATCGTCGTCATCGTTGTTGAAACATGCAGGGAAAAGCAGCAGGCAGGCAATGCCTAAATAGATAAAAAACAACATAAACTTTTTCATAAAAATCTCCTTTTATTTATAATTTATTTTATAATCAGTTCCTGATGAATAACCCACTTATCCGGCCGATATGACTATTAGTCACCGGAAACTAATTAGTTAACAATTCAGTCCGTCCAACGGACGGGATAAATCCTGAAAAAATAAAAAAACAACAGAGTAAAGTAAGCAATTTAAAAAAAATTTTCAGAAGTGGAAAAATATACGTTATCACTTAATAATTTATAATACGCCTCTCAAAAAAAACTAAAACTGCAGATGACTGTAGTTTTAGTTTTTAAAAAATCGGAATTTTTATTAAAAAAACGTTATTTTTTTATTAAATCAGCTTCGGTTAGTTGCCTGAATAAATCCCTGGTTTCGGGTGAGGGCGATATTCCAAGTTCTCTGCTGAGAGAATCCGAAAAGGACTGATATATTTCATTGACCATCATCAGATTCCCCGCAGCAGCATAGCATTCCATTAACATGCGGAACACATCTTCGGAGTATGGATCGCTGGCTGTCAGCAATCGCAGATACTTAAGGGCATGATCATAATCCTGTTTTTCAATATAGTGACGGTTGAGCTGTTTAAGTGCCTGGAGATATATTAATTCCAGATGCTCTCTGTACAGTATCAGCCAGGAGTAATCCATTTCAGCGAGATAATCTCCCCGGTATAGCCCGATGGCTTCACTGAAGTAAGATATTGCGGTATCTGTTGATTCTTCCGTGTTTTTCGCGCTGTTTAAAAGGCGTTCAAACCGGTCGCGGTCTGTTATACAGGTTCCTTCTTTTAGTCTGTATTTTCCCCCGGCATAAAGAATCAAATCCCTGCGTTTGCAGGTGCGGTAGAGTACTTGTCTTAAATAATAAAGAGTAGTATGAAAGAGATGGGAGCTTTTTTTACACTCCATGCCGGGCCATAAATCCTCCAGGATCCGTTCCCTTGATACTGCCTCTTTGCAATGGGCTAAATATGCCAGAAGATCGCGGCTTTTTAATGTTTTCCAGTTTGAAGTAGTGGCTTCCTCGCCGTTGATAAATATTTTTAAACTACCGAGCATATCCAGACGCAATGGCGGTATTACGGATTTCAAATGCTCATTTAAGCCTGTTATTCCCAGATCGCAGGCTATCTGTCCGGCAAGTTCCTTTACCCCATGAGCAGGATCTTCCATTAAAGACTGTATTATTTTTTTAGCCTGAAATCCTCCCATCTCAGCCAACGGAAGAATAATGCTCCGGCGTGCTTCAGGAAAAGGACCGGAAGCGATTTCTTTTATCAGTTCAATGGCTTCCTGTCCCAGGCGCGACAGAATGAGCTGAATAAACAGGGTTGCAATTCCCTGTTCCAGGCCAGATTTCAGAACGGGCCGGAACAGGTCAAAATTGGCAATAAAAATCTGCTGATAATTCTCCCTGGCAGCCAGTTCCAGACAATTGCGCGAATGTTCTAAAGCGGCAATGGTGTCATTTTTCATGAATAATATTGCGGCCAAAGAACCATAAGCGATGCATAATGGATATTTTGCCCCGACCTGCTTTAGAATTCCTGCTGCTTCAAAGAGCATTTGAACAGCTTCCTTCGCCCGGCCCGTTCGTATTAAAACCGGGGCTATCATTTCGTTTGTGAACGCAATTACATAGGGAGACTGTGATTTGGATAAATTCATTGCTTCTTCCGATGAGCTTACAGCTTCCGTAAATCGGTTCTGCATCAATAACAGCTTTGAAAGCATCGCAAGGCTCATAATAAGGAAGACCTGCTCTCCTCCTGTTTCTCTGGCGATATTGATGGAACGGCGGTAATTATTTTCGGCATTGCCCAGGTCTCCAATGTCCGTCTTTATGCAGGCAAGCTGATAATAAGCATAGGGGAGTACCTCCATAAGGCCGAGTTTTTCTTTTACAGCAATGCTTCTTTCCGCCTGTTCCAAAGCTCTGTCCAGTTTCCCCCACTCCCTGTAGATAAGAGCTATGCTGTCTCTCATATAATAACTGGTCTGCACCGGTTCTTTTGAAATATTAACAGCACGGCGGTACATTTCCATAGACTTTGAATAATCGCCGGTGAGGAAATATAAATTGCTAAGGGCTTCGGAAAAATTGGCGATCAGATATTCATCTCCTTCGTCTTCTGCAATTTTCAGTCCCTCTTTTAATTCATTCCCGGCTTCGATGAATTTACCTGCCAGGACAAGGGTAAATCCCTTTTCTATGGAGAAGTCAAAGCGTTTCCGGGCTTTCCCGATTAATGACAATGAACGGTCCAGGAGCTTTATGCTTTCGGAATATCTCCCACGCGAACGCAGTAATCTTGCCTGCTGGCTCAGAGTTTCGCTCAGGCCGGGACTGTCGCCATGCTGCTCAAACAATGCTCCCGCTTTCTTCAGAAGATATTCAGCATCGATCAGATTGCCCATATATATCTGCACTTCGGCCTGGAAAAGAATAAGCCACGGCTCGTTGTTTATTCGCTCAGGGGAAATAGACGACAGCCATTTTCTTACTGTCTTCCAGTGGCCGCGTCCAAGACTATGCTTACCATTCTCAGTAATCAGGCGGAGTGCTTTTTCTGATTCGCCTGCAATATTATAAAATTCTACCGCTTTATCAATATTGCCAAGCTGTAATGCTATTTTTGCTGCCCTGGAAAAATGTTTCTTATCCCCTTTTCCCAGGCGGTTCAGAAGGAATTCATGAAAAAGCTGATGGTAACGGTAGGCGCTGTCGGAAACGGGGGAAATAAATAATTGCTGTTTTTTTAAAAAATCAAGTATATCCCGGGATCCTTTTTTGTTCAGGAGAGAGTCACAGTATTCAGGAGTCAATATATCCAGGACAGATGTAGACAGAAGAAACTGCTGAATGTAATCGGGTTGATTCTGCAATACTTCTTCTGCCAGATAATTAAAGAGATGTATTTTTTCACTCTCTTTAAAATTATAGGTTTTATTATCTGAAATCGTATTTTTTACCAGGCGCAAAGCAACCGGCCAGCCTTCCGTCTGCTTTTCTATGAATTCGATTATATGCTCCTGAGCGATTGATGTTCCGAAATAGGAAATAATTTCTTCTCTTGTGAACCTGATTGCCTGGATATCAATAATAAACAGCTTTCCTTCCACTGAAAAACGGGATAGTGAAACGGGAAGAGGAGTACGGCTTGCAATGCACAGCTGGACTCCCGGATAAAGGCAGTTAATTAATTCTTCCATGAATGTATGCATGGAGGGTTCGCTAATCGAATGATAATCATCCAGTGCTATGATTAATTCTTTCCCTGCCTGAGAAGATAACTCATGAAAAAAAGCACTGATAATCTGCAGTTGTTTTTTTAAAATTCCGGATCTGTTTATACTGGATGACAATATGTTCCCTAAATCCGGGAAATGCCGGCTTATACCCGGTATCAGGTTCTTTAAAAAGGCTGCCGGATCATCGTAAGCGTCCAGCTGATACCAGATAACCGGCTTTCCGGATGCATTCAGGTACTGGGACATTAACACTGTCTTGCCGTATCCTGCAGGTGCATTAAAGAGGATTACAGAGGGCCCAGGATCCGCTGAAGTGATTTTTCCTATAAGCCTCGGACGGGCAATAATAGTTTTATCAGTATGCGGCGGCAGTAATTTGGCAGCTGTTATTTTATTTTTTGATTTTATTTCCATGATATTGCGCCCACTCATGAAATTGTCTTAAAAATATGATTTTTTCAGGGACAGTCAAGGAATAAAAGATATTCTTTAATAAATATATCCGGTCTGTCTGGTTTTAAATTCATGTTTTGGAGAATCAGGGGGACGGATCCGCCTTCTTAACGGAAAAGCAATTGATAATGTATTCCGGTATATTTCCGGCTGATTAAATCAATTTATATTTTTAAGATGAGTTTCGGCAGATTGTTTTATCTTGACAAATCAGTAGAAATTAGAACAATTTCATGAAATAATCTGTAGAGATTTCTGATAAAACAATTAAAGCATGATTTATCCGTAGCATCACGCCTGCTCAAAGTTATTTAATACAGGCGTATAATTTTCAGTACTTGCTAAATCGCATATCTATATGTTAAATATAGTGTATAACTTATGAAACAGGTAACAAGAAAACTATTATGGACAATTCTCTGTATATTAATATTACTTATTGTTCTATGCGCCGGTGCATACGTGTATTTAAAAATTAAGAGTCCTCATCTTCTGCGTTTTTCAGAAGGGATAAAGGAAAGAACAGTTAGAATAAGGATAGGAGATACACCCTCAGCGGTTTTTATTAAAGGAATGAACGGATGCGAGAATCTGTATCCGGATGATGCTTCCATGAGGGTTTATGTAACAGATCTGCAGGGGTATGTGCATCTGCTCGACAGCAGTTCATGGAATGCGTTAAAGATTGTTAAATCAAAAAAACTGGGAAGCTTTGCATTGGGTATTGCAAAAGGGCCCGACAGGCGGCTGTATGTCAATGTCTGTGAATCCGGCTCAGGGACATGGGAAGAGGAAGGCGGTGCAGTCTGGAGGATCAGCCCGCAACTTAATTTCGCTGAAAAGCTGACGGGAAATTATAAGGGCATAAACGGCCTCGCTTTTGACGATGACGGGAACCTGTATTTTGCGTCAGGAAGGCCGGACATCCTGGATCCGAACGGACATATCTACCGGATAAAAATTACAAAGAATAGTTATTTTACTCAACCGGAAATATTTCTGGCACATGTCGGCTGGGCTAACGGATTGTACTTCAGCACTAAAGAAAATAAATTGTATTTCAGCAATACGGTCGACGGATGTTTTAAATTTACTCCCGGAATCCCTGAAGCTGAGGTAGTTTATTATAAAACTAAAATAGCGGAGTCAATTGATGACCTGTGTACTGATACAAGGGGCCGTTTATGGATGACAGATCCCGGCAGAAGCACAGTAAAAATGTTCAATGCAGATACCAAAGAGCTGATCCGTTACGATATTGAAGGAATAGGCCAGACCTCCTCGTGCCGCATCCGCATGGAGCACGGGAGGGAAATTCTTTACATTACTGAACTTAAACAGAACCGTGATCCGATGTCGCAAATTTATGACGGCCGTGGTCTGATAGTTATATCTTTAAAATCACTGGAACAGTAATTTGTATTATATGCACATATGCTGTTTTGATACAACATTTTTGAATAAGTTGCAGTAAGGAGAAGTATATGAAGGTGATTGCTGATCTGTGTATAATTCCGATCGGGGTCGGCGTGTCCCTGTCGCCTTATGTTGCTGCATGTGAAAAAATACTGTCCGAAGCAAAGTTAAAGACCCAGCTTCATGCAAACGGGACAAACATCGAAGGGGAATGGGAAGAAGTCTTTACGGCTGTTAAACGCTGCCACGAAGCGATACATCAGATGGGAGCGCCGCGGATCGCTACTACAATTACATTCGGTACGCGAATGGACAGGGATCAGAGCATGGAAGATAAAATAAGCAGCGTACAAAAAAAATTAGAAGATTCATAAGCGGACCAAAGATTCCAGGTTATATCAGTCCTTTCATGTGTCTTAAGTTATGGTTACCTCTAAAAATTAAATATTGATGTAACCATTGGGAACAAATCAAGGTAAAAATCAGGTTTTTTATTTGAAGAACCAATAAAAACTCTGATTTTTAGAGGTTCCCTTATGTGATGCAACACCGGATTATACCCTGGATTCTTTACCTGCATGCTGTACAAATGCGAAGTTGTTTTTACCTGAGCTTTTTACACTGTACATGGCTTCATCGGCCAGCTGGATTAGTTGATCTATATCTTCGCCATGAACGGGATAAATCGCTATGCCTATGCTTGCGCCGATCGCTGCATTCTGGTTATCCAGAGCGATCGGCTGCGACACAAGGCTGATTGTTTTTTTTGCGATCTGTGCGGCATCATCAGCAGAATGCAATTCGGTTGCAATAATTAGGAATTCATCCCCTCCTACCCTCGCAACCGTATCGGTTTCCCGGACGCAGGAAAGCATGCGTTCTGCAACCTGCTTCAGCACGTAATCTCCTGTATTATGGCCCAATGTGTCGTTAATGCTCTTGAACCCGTCGAGATCGATAAACATTACAGCTGCCATATTCTTATGCCGGTGCGCGGTACTTAGAGCTACAGACAGCCGGTCTCTGACCAGTCTCATTGTAGGCAGATCTGTCAATATATCATGTGTCGCCATGTGGCTGATCTGTTCTTCAGCCTGTTTGCGCGCCGTTATTTCCTGATGAGTGCCGGACATGAACAAAGGCCTGCCGTCATCCGTCCACGTTATTACCTTGCCCCTGTCCAGAATCCAGATCCAGCAATCGTCTTTATGATGCATGCGAAATTCGCATTCATAATAGGGCAATTCCCCTCCGAAGTGCCTTTCCAGCAGATCCTTTGATTTAGAGAGATCATCGGGGTGCGTGTATTTTATCCATGTATCAATTGAAACAGGTTCCAGCTCAGCAAGCGTATATCCAATCATTTCCGCCCAGCGTTCATTGAACACGGTTTCGCCGGTCTGAATATTCCATTCCCATGTGCCTACGTTGGTTCCCTCGAGTATATTGGCCAGACGCATTCGTTCTTCTGCAAGTAATTCTTCTGCATGCTTGCGGTCTGTGATATCCTGCCCCTGGGCTATAGTTGATATAAGCGTCTTACCGCCAGTACTGTAAATATTGGCAGAATTCCAAAGTAATGTCCTTGTTGTCCCGTCAACGTGCTTTATCAAAATTTCAACTGTTTCCCATTTTTCGCCGGAAACGGTTTTACGAATATATTCAAGCGATTGCTGTTTCATTTCTTCCGGGAACAGAAGTTCAACATATTTTCCAATTACATCCTTTGCACTTCTGCCTGTTATGCGCTCAAATGCCTTATTGAAGCGCGTTATCTTAAATTTTGTGTCCCAGACAATTATCGGTGAGTTTGCATAATTTATAAGATTGTTCAGATATTCGCTGGTTTCCTTGAGTTCTTCTTCTGCCTGCTTGCTTTGGGTAATCTCCCATGCCACATCTGCCAGATACGAGACAATTTTAACGTCCTTTTCTGTATAATCTGCCGGTTTATTCCCAACGCCAAGTATTGCCATGATTTTCCCCTCTCTCATGATAGGCACAACAAGTTCGCGAATGACAGCAGCATGGCCTGTAGGAAGTCCTTTGCGGTTGGGCAGAGAATTATAATCGTTATGAATCACGGTACGCTTCTCACGCACGCAGTCCACCCATACACCAGCCTGATCGATTCCGTAATGCATTCCTTTGCCTTCTATCTTACAGAACTCTTTAATCGTCCGTGTTGACCACGCCTGAAGCGAAAGGGTCTTCTGGTCTGCTTCAACAAAATGATAGAAGCCGATGGGACTATCAACCAGATATCCGACTTCATCCAGCACTTTTTGAAGCAGTTCCTCCAGAGAGTGTGCTGCGGCAAATTCCAGCAAAGTCAGTCTTACTCTGATCAATTCTTCCATCTGTCTGCGCCCGGTGAGTTCTGATTCCAGACTTGTTAGTAATCTGCGGTTGACCAGCAGTACTAATGCGAAAGTCAATGCGATGAACAGCGCCTGATATGCCAGGATTATCAAAGCATTTAAAAATCCGGACATGAACAGACGGCTGATTTGCGGTTTCGTCAGATTATATATTATATGAACTGCACACACAAGACAAAATGCTATGAGCACTAAGCCGGTTGGTCTTGTAACCGGACGGAGGCCGGGCTTTACACGGTGCAGCATGAGCCATGCGCCCTGTGAGCCGACAAGAAAAAGAGCAAGCGAAAGATTGACATTACGGAGTGTAAGGCTTGGGTAAATATAGGTGAGATAGGCATGTGCAGCGGTAAAAACGGCTACCATGATATAATTATGTATCTGCCGGCTTCTTTCCCCTGTGTAGACTTCAAGCCCTATATACAGCGCAACCATTCCTCCGACAATGAGCGTATTGGCGAGAAAAATTGAAACTAGATCCGGCACTGAATCGCGAAGTGTAACAAGAATAAGCGATACAAGCTGCAAAATGTAATAAGCAAGCCATAGGGAGATTTCCGGAAACCGATTCCGGTTCTGCCGCCATAATGATGACATCACTATAACGCAGATTATATTGATTACAATATAAACGACAAAAAGGGTTTTTAATTCGATAAACATCATTTTGCAGCCTCTGTGGCGAGAGTGATGCAGAATACGGCATTAAAGAATGCTTTACCGGAAAACCTGTTCTTTTAAATAAATACAATTATCGATTGATATATTAACATAAAATAATATAAATATCAATACAAATTCCTTTAAAAAAGAGTGATATCCATAAAATTAAATTGCCGATACCTCTGTATCATAAGTAATTGACAAAAACACTTGATCAGATAAAGATACAAAGTAGTGAAAATCCGGGGAGGTGACGGTCATGAAATTTAAAAGCAGTGCAGCAGTCGCTGGCATTGCGGGCGGGATCGGCGGGCTTATTAACGCAGCGCTGTGTTATGCAAAGTGGCCTGTCCCGGTTATGAATAACTATACCTCATCGTTTGACTGGCACGTGATTCCTGCTGGTTTTATTCACGGTCTGGTGCTTGCGCTCATTGCTGTGCTGGCAGCTGGGATAACCTCCCGCCGGACCAGAGTGATCCGCTGGCTGATTATACCTTTTGCAGGCTGGTTTGCCGGGTATTTATCCTGGATACCGCTTGACATGTCTGCATTCGGAAATTCCCTGCGTCAGGCAGTCTCCTGGCCCGTTGAGGCATCCTGGCGGGCTGTATGGTCGCCGTTCGCCTACTTTGGAATAGTTGCTGCGCTTCTCTATTCATGGCTGATTTTCCGGCCCGGAAAGACGGTAATGTGGCAGGAGATGCTGGCTGCAGGCTGGGCGGGAATACTCGGTTCGCTGTGGTGGTGGATATCATGGGAGACGTGGTACTTCAGCCTAATACATGGCGCAATATGGGGCTGCGTCTTCGGTGCGGCCATGTCGCTAAGCGGCGGGCTTAATGAATCCCGCTCCATTGCAGGAGGGTGAGGAATAGATCCGAAATCAACTGAGCCATGTTAATTGCATTTAATCTTTACTAATCATAATTATATTCCTCTTGAAAAGCAGCACACAGCATTTATATTAAGTCGTATAAATTTTAAGATTTTCGAAAATTTTATTGTATTTAATTAAAAAAACGTTGAATTTAATTACAAGTTATCTCAAAAATAATTTTTGTCTTTAAATAAATTGAAAAACATTACAAAATTTTTGAGGACGCCTTTCAGCCCTGATGCAAAAGCCCTCAAAGACATAAAAAACTAACCAGGAAGGTCTGATTCCGCAGAAAATTTTGTAATGTTTTTCAATTTAAAGTCAGCTATTTATGCAAAATCATATTTTTGAGATGAGTTCTAATATTAAAAATTAATTAGATTTAACAATAATGGTTAAGTAAAAAAATAATGATAAATAAATATTTTCGTTTTTATTCATATTTTATAGTTGCTACTGTTTTACTGCTTATAATTTCATGCGGCGGAATCAGCGAAAACAACAGCAGCAATACTGATTATAGCGATACACTCAGTGATTTAAATGAATTAAATTCCCCTGCTTTTCCGGAAGAAGATCAAATTAAAACAGACAGCACTAAACTGATTCACTCATTTGAATTCCATACGGAAAATAACCCAGAGTATTTATCTGAAAATATTTATGGTTCAATAAGCGGAAATATAATTACATTAAGGGTTCCGGTATATACGGATAGAAAATTTTTAATTCCAACAATTCAATATTCGGGAAAATCTATAACGCCCGAAAGCGGTAAAGCTGTTAATTTCTCCGATGATAATGTTGTTTATACTGTAACTGCCGAAGATGGAACAACAGCAAAATATAAAATAATTATTCAAAACCGGCAGCTGATGAGGAGTGTTGAATACATACCTGCAAATAAAGAAAAAATTGATCCGGATAATGATGAAATAATCGGCTACAGCGTACCGGAATTTTTTAAAGACGGAGCATGCTCAGAATACACGGAGTATTATTCAAACGGCGAAGATGGCATCTGGTTTAATGATGACGATGATATCTATTCGATGAATGTTTATAATAAGGCCGGAGAAATAGTCGAAAGTTATTCATTTAACAATCCGGGACCTGACGGCATATATCACACACAGGATGATATTTATAATTCATACGTAATTCACTTTTATGATAAGAACGGAAATGCAGTAGAATATATTGAAGGAATTTCAGCAGGCATGGACGGCATCTGGCTTACGGAAGATGACGGTTTTTCTGTTCTCGTTGCCTATGAGTACGAGAATAAACTTCTTAGCAGAGAAATCCACTATTCAGATGCGGATGTAATCAGTTGTTATTATTTATATAGCTATAATCAGGATTTTAGAATCGATGCGGAATGGAAATACAATGGACCGGGTCCGGATAAGGAGTGGCTCACTGAAGATGATAACCTGGAAACGGAAACATTTTATCAATATGATGATTCCGGAAATATTATAAGAGAAACTACCGGCCATGATAAATACGGCATTGTTTCCTACTGGTATTCCTACTCTTATAATACTGAAAACAAAATCATAGAAAAAATCGAGTATAATAAGGAAGGCCATGATAATATTTGGTTTACGGGTGATGATATCATAGCTTCAAGAGAGAGCTATGAATATAACAGGAATGGACGGCTGACATTAAGCATCAATTCTCTTTCACCAGGTACGGATGATATCTGGTTTAATTCTGATGATAATATTAATTCATATACCATAAGGGATTATACGGAATTTACAGAAACATATACCAGCTATTACTGGCCGGATAACAGGATCGGGCCTGACGGCTTATGGTTTACTGCTGATGATATTCCATGGTATAAAATATATATTCTTTACAATGTAATCCGGAATGTTAAAAAAGATCAGGAGATATATATCATCACATATGGTGCCGGTAATGACGGTATATGGTTCACTGCAGATGATGTAAAACTCAATTCATATATGAGAAACAGATTTGATCCGCATGGAAATCCTCTCGGCACGACATATTATAACGGGCCAGGAAACGACGGAGTCTGGATGACCGGCGATGATCTCATCGATTATTATACTGTTTCAGTTTATAAGTGATTAATATGTTTGTTTTTCAACAGCCGCATAAAAAATTGTGAACAAAAATAATAAAATTACCTGCCTTCGCTGCGGCGCCTGCTGCCACGTGGATATAATAGCATATGTCTCTCCGGAGGATATTCAAAGATGGGAGGGAGAGGGCCGTAATGATATTATAGCCAGGATAGGCGGCGGTGAGGTCGTCTGGCTTGGCGACAGGATTGTAAACAAGTACGGCGAAAAAGTGAAAAATTGTGTTTATCTTAATTATGACGGCACATCATTTTTCTGTGAAATATACGAGACACGCCCTCTGGTATGCCGCAATTTCCTTCCTGGCTCCTCCGAGCTGTGTCCTCAGTACTACCGTAAAGAATAAATTATTTGCTGATAAATCGTAATAAATTACAAAATTTTTGAGGACGCCTTTCAGACCTGATGAAAAGGCATTCGAAAACATGAAAAACAGGCCAGGAAGGTCTGATTCCGCAGAAAATTTTGTAATTTATTACGATTTATCATTAATCATATAATTGAATTTATAATTTTGGGATGACTTCTAGTTAGCAATGTATTCCAATTTATAGTAAATCATTTACATGGATCTATAATTTTGAGATGGATTGTAGAAATTGTGTTTGAAACAAATGACATAATAATAGAAGTTGTAACCAGGTTGCATTAGCAAACAATTTTAAGCATATTTCAGCAATTTCACCAAAGAATCAACTGTTGAAATATTTTTTGTACAAAAATATAAAATTATACTGAAAGGATAAGTAATATATGAGCGGCATTGCTGGCATTGTATCCGGAAACGATTGCAAGTCCGATCTTTTTTACGCTGTTGATTATCATTCACATTTAGGCACATCATATGGCGGGATCGCGATATCCAATGGTAAAAAAGTACATAAGAAAATTCACCATCTGGTAAAGGCGCAGTTTAAATCGTGCTTTTTTGAAGATGCTGAATTCGCGCGCATGAACGGGAATATGGGGATCGGCGTCATCAGCGACAGAGATACCCAGCCGCTCGTTATGCGTCTTAAATTCGGAGAATACGCGATATGTGCGGCTGGCTACATTGATAATCAGAATCAACTGGCAAAGAAACTGATCGATGAGGGCATCGTGTTTTCTGAAATGGTAAACGGAAATGTAAATCAGATTGAACTGGCTGCCAAACTGATAAATAAAGGGAATACTCTGGCTGACGGCATTGAATACCTCCATGATCAGATTGAAGGTTCATTATCCCTGCTTCTCCTCGGTAAAGATGGCTTATATGCGGCGCGCGACAGGTATGGAAGAAGCCCGCTTGTGCTTGCTGAAAAGGACGATTCAAAAATTGTTGTTTCCGAGACATGTTCTTATAAAAATTTAGGTTATAAAATAAAGAAATTTCTGGGACCAGGTGAAATTGTGCTGATTTCGGAAAAAAAAGTCGAGCAGATAAGGAAGCCGAACGATAAGCTCCAGTTATGCACTTTCCTGTATGTTTATGCCGGCTTTCCTGCTTCGGAATATGAAGGAATGAATGTTGAGGAGTTTAGAGAGGCTTCCGGGAGGATCATGGCAAGAAAGGACAATGTGAAGGCTGACCTCGTCTGCGGTGTAGCTGATTCAGGTACAGCATACGCGCACGGCTACTCGGACGAATCCGGCATCCCTGTAAAAATACCTTTGCTTAAATACACGCCCGGATGGTCCCGCAGTTATGTCCCGCCTTTCCAGGAGACCAGAGACCTGGTAGCACGCATGAAACAGGTGACAGCGGATAATTTAATCAAAGATCAAAGAATGATCATAACTGAAGATTCGATCGTAAGGGGTACTCAGCTAAAGAATTATCTTATTGTAAAACTATGGAACGCAGGGGCCAGGGAGATACACGTCAGACCCGCATGTCCGGCTCTCCTGTTTCCATGCAAGTATCTGTATTCCACACGCCAGCTCGATGAGCTTATGGTGAGGAGGATCATAAAGGGAATTCACGGAAAACATATAGACAATGTCGGCGCTTATATTGATGTTGAATCAGGCGATTATAAAAAAATGATCGGGCTTATGGAAAAAGAACTGAACGTCACGAGCCTGCGTTTTCAGGGCCTGGATGATATGATATCCGCAACCGGACTGCCTGAGGAAAGTCTATGCACTTACTGCTGGACAGGGAAAGAGACCTGTAAGCAAAAACAGGGTAAACGGTAATACACAGCGGTTTTACAGATTTATATTGTCAATGAGACAGGAGGATTTTAATCTAACAGTCTCCGTCAACGCCTGTATCTCCTCCTATCCCGTTGAGATATGACGATATACCTGCCCGATTATATTAAGCGCGGTCCATTACCGCCTGTCAGACAGATCGATGTATTTTCTTTCTTTGTTGCTGACCTGAACATAAGCAGGCCGCATTATTTTCCCCTGCATGATCTGCTCTATCCTGTGTGCACACCAGCCGACTACTCTTGCCATAGCAAAAATCGGGGTGTAAACCTCTTTCGGGATTCCCAGCATTTCATATACGAAACCGGAATAAAAATCAACGTTTGCACATACGGCTTTTTTGTTTCTTTCTGAAAGCAGTTTTACTGCAATTTTTTCAACATTTTCGTAAAGATAGTAATCATCCAACTCATCATTTTTCCCGGCAAGTCTGCGCGCGTATTCCTTTAAAATCAGAGCACGCGGATCAGATACAGTATAAACAGCGTGGCCAAAACCGTAAATCTTTCCGGTTCTGTCTCCTGCCTTCTTTTCAAGCAGTTTCGAAAGGTAAGCGGTTATTTCGCGTTCGCTGTCCCTGCCTTTTAAGGACTTTTTCATTTCCTTCATCATTGCCTTAACCGACTCATTTGCCCCGCCATGAAGATATCCGGACAGTGATGCTATGCCGGCAGCTATTGCCATATAAGTGTTGGCTCCTGCCGACGATACAGACCGCACTGTAAATGTTGAGTTGTTGCCCCCTCCGTGTTCGGCATGGAGTATCAGTGCAATATCGAATATATGAGCTTCTTCATCTTCCGGAACTTCGCCGTGCATCAGATAAAGGAAGTTCTGGGCTATGGAGAGATCGGGTTTCGAGCGGAATATCTTCAGGTCAAATCCCTTGCTGTAACGTAAAACATTGTAATTTGCCGCAACAATAGTCGGAAATTTTGCAATCAGGTTTATGCACTGCCTGCAGACGACATCCAGATCTGTGGACTCGGGCTCTTCATCTGTACGGCTCATATGGGATATCACGCTGTGCAGGGCGTACATCTGATTATCATTGTAAACTTCTTCCATGATGATCTGACGCTCGGTTTTAGATAAGGCTCTCCTCCTGGCAAGTTCCTGTGTAAATTTTATAAGATCTCTTCGGGAAGGCAGTTCACCGGCGAGAAGCAGGTAAGCTGTCTCCTCGAATCCGAATCTCTTTTTTTCTTCAACTATCCTGATTATGTTTTCTACATCATAATTACAGTAATATAATTTCCCCGGGATTGATGTAACCTCATAAATTTTTTTTTCCGGGTCCTTTAATATTTTCTGATAACCGTCAACCCTGCCTTTTGTAGTGATTCCCGCCACAACACCTGATCCGTCTGCGTTTCGAAGTCCCAGCTTTACATCTTTCTCCCTGACTATATCGGGATTAAGATAATCATGCACTCTTGTCAGTTTTTCTATTTTTTTATAAATTGTATCCATAATTAACTCCTATGAAAAATCGCAGCTTTACTGCAGTCACTGCCTTATGACGGTGCAATATAAATATATTGCGGAGCATAAATGTAAATAAAAAAGCCGATTGATTGAAAAAATAAAGCCGGCATCATACCGCCGCAGTAATATGATATTATTGGGATAAAAACAATATGCAGGCAATCTATAAAATACTGTTAGACTCTGTCAGATTAATGCAGCTGAAAAAATTTTTATTCCGCTATATTGTTGGCTACGTCGTCGCCGACCTCGGTTGTCGACATGCCCATCTTGCCGGCTCCCATGTCTTTCATTTTGAGTATGGTTTTCTTCATGGCATCTTCTACCCTGACTGCAGCCTTGCGCTCGCCGAGAATATCGAGCATCATCTGCACAGCACCGACAGCAGCCATAGGATTGATGATGTTCTGTCCGGTATATTTTGGCGCGCTGCCGCCGATCGGTTCGAACATTGAGACGCCCTCGGGATTGATGTTGCCGCCCGAGGCAATGCCCATGCCTCCCTGTGTAATTGCCCCAAGGTCCGTTATAATGTCGCCGAACAGGTTCTCCGTTACAATAACATCGAACCACTCAGGATTCTTGACCATCCACATGCAGGTGGCGTCAACATGATAGTATTCGCGTTTGATATCAGGGAAATATTTCTGTCCCATTTCATTGAATGCTCTTTCCCATAAGCCCCATACATAGGTTAATACATTTGTCTTGCCCGAAAGCGCAAGTGTATTCTTTTTATTTCTCTTCTTTGTGTATTCAAATGCCCATTTAAGACATCTGTCCACCTGAAATCTGTTGTATAGCATCGACTGCTCGGCAATTTCATGAGGGGTTCCTTCCATTGTATTTCCGCCGACCCCGGTATATACTCCTCCAGTGTTTTCCCGTACTACAACATAATCAATTTCTTTAGGGCCTTTATCCTTTAAAGGAGTCTGGACATTTTCATATAATTTAACCGGACGCAGATTTATGTATTGATCGAGTTCAAAGCGCAGTTTCAGCAGAATACCTTTCTCAAGAATTCCGGGCTTTACATCCGGGTGTCCTATGGCTCCCAGAAGAATGGCGTCGAACTTCTTAAGATCGCTTACAGCGGAGGCAGGCAGCACCTCGCCTGTGCGCAAGTATCTGTCTCCCCCGAAATCAAAATCCGTAAGTTCAACCTTGAATTTTTCAATGTCGGCTGCGGCCTTAAGTGATTTAATGCCCTCGCGGACAACTTCCGGACCCGTACCGTCGCCGCCTATAACAGCTATCTTGTATGTTTTCATTATTCAATTCCTCAAATTTATTAATTAATATACGCGACTTAATTTATTGCATTAAGAAGTATAAGAAATAAAAATCATGTGAATAAATGCAAGCAAAATTATTATTCGATTTTGATAATCTTCATCATGTTCGTATTGCCTGCTATGCCTGCCGGCGTACCTGCTGTAATTACAAACGTATCCCCATGCTTTGCTATGCGGCCGCTCATCAGCAATTTTTTTGCATTTTCTATCATTTCATCCGTATTGGAATAAAAATCCGTTTTCATGGGGATGATTCCAAATACTATGGAAAGCTGTCTTGCAACATCTTCATTCTGAGTGACGGCAATAATAGGGATTTGAGGCCTGAATTTTGCAGCTCTTAAAGCAGTTGAACCCGATGATGTAAAGCACAGAATGGCTTTTGCTTTAAGAGAATATGCTGCGTCTACCGCGGCATAGCTTATAGCTTCGCTCGAATCCTCCCTGTTGATCACTATTGAATCTTTGTATGCCGTATAGTCGATGGTTTTCTCCGCATTGTGAACTGTTTCGCAAAGATATCTGACTGCTTCAGCAGGGTATCTGCCTGCGGCAGATTCGCCGGTGAGCATAAGTGCGTCCACTTTGTCGAATACTGCGTTTGCAATATCGCTAACTTCTGCTCTCGTCGGGCGCGGATTCTGCATCATGGAATCCAGAAGCTGTGTGGCAATTATCACGGGCTTGCCCTTTCTCTGTGCAGCGCTCACTAGCATTTTCTGTGCCGTAGGCACCTCGGTTATCGGAAGTTCTACGCCGAGATCCCCTCTTGCGACAAGGATCATATCGGAGGCGTCGATTATTTTTTCAATATTTGACAAAGCCTGCGGGTGCTCAATCTTGGCAACAAGTTTAATATTATCGTGGAGCAGGCCTCTGATAGCATAAATCTCTTTTTCGCTTTTAATCATTGAGGCGGCAATGAAATCCACATTCTGGGATAATGCATAATCGATATCCTTTTTATCTGCCGGAGTAAGAATAGGGAAGGGTACGTCGACTCCGATAAAATGGGTGCCTTTTCTGTCTTTTAAAATTCCGTCTTTCATTGAAGCAACTATAAGCCTGTCTCTTTTAACTTCTTTAATGATAAAATCAACAGTCCCGTCATCCGCCATAATATGATTATTCTTTTTTGAAATCTGGTTTATTTTATCATAGTTGAGTGAAAAATTTTCATCAGTCAGATCAGCATCATTAAAAAGGAGTTCTATTTCTTTATCTTTCTTTAAAACAATACCGTTTATATTTTTAACGATAGTCCTGATTTCCGATCCTTTTAAGTCCGCCATTATGGGCATTTTATCATTTATTGATCTTATTGTTTTTATCCGTTCTGTATAATCATTATAATCACCATGTGAAAAATTCAGCCGGAATATATCTACTCCTAGTTCGATAAATGTTTTGATCATTTCTTTGTCTGATGAAGCCGGCCCCAGTGTTGCAATGATCTTTGTTTTGCTTTTCTCCATCATTAAGGTCTCCAAATATATTTTTTAATTAAGAATATAAATTTTTTTATTAAATGACAACAATAAAACAGAATTATTAAAAGTAAAGTACGCGGGCTTCAGGGTGTTGTTATTTGGGAAGATGAATTCAGGCAATAAGTTTAATAAGTTTCACATTAAATCCGCAGAACGGCAGCCATCCTTTATTTTGCGCCTTTTCAAATGAAATGATAATATGAGGCAGGTATTTAGGCTCAACAGGATTAGTCCTGAGCGACCAGCCAAGTTCTTTAAGAAGCCTGTTACCTTTTTTATTGTTGCACCATTTGCATGCGCATACCATATTTTCCCATGATGAATAGCCGCTGCTTAAAGTTTTGCCGGTAATTTCCTGCCATCTGCTCCCCGGAATAACGTGATCAACAGTGAGATCTCTTACCGAGAATCTTTTATTGCAGAACTGACATATCATATCGTCTCTGTAAATAATGTTAAGTTTTGAAAAAACCACTTTCCTTTTAGGCAGATCGTTATAGCCCAGTATGGAAATAACCGAAGGTATCCTGATGGATATCGAGGGAGATCTCACGAAGTCATCGCTTTCAATTACAGGAACTGCTTTGTCTGCCGTTAACAGACATACAGCATCCCTCGCGTTTGTTATTCGGAGAGGGATGAAGCCGGAATTTAACACCAATACATCAGTATTCAGCATTGTATTTTCCTTTTTAAAAAAGCCGGAAGTCAGCCGAGGGCATGCTAAATAAATCGAGTAATTCCGTCAAGAATTTTATTAAAATTGTAATTTTATATGCCCGGAATGATTGATCTGAGTTACACCGGATGTAATGATTAAAATTTTTAATTGTATTATTTTATTCTTGTATTCAAGGATAAGTAAAATACAATTCCTCATCGGCAATTCAGCATAATAAAGAAAATATTAAGACGTCTATAATAAAAATACAGGCAATTTTTTAATATGATATTAAAACTATTCAAGTTGATTTTTAATAAAATAACTAATCAGCCGTACAGATTAGTGCTTAGCAGTTTTGCAGCTGTCATAATAATCGGTTCAATACTTCTTTATCTGCCGGTATCGGCTGCCGGAAAAAATATCTCCTACATGGATGCGTTGTTTACATCAGCTTCTGCTGTCTGTGTTACAGGATTAGTTGTTGTTGACACGGGTTCATTCTTTTCAATGGGAGGACAAATCATAATACTATTGCTTATTCAGATAGGCGGACTTGGTGTTATGACCCTTTCAACTTTATTTCTGTTTTATCTTAAGGGAAAATTCGGTATTGGCAGCAGAGAAGTAATCCAGGAGACTATTTCGTCATTTGACATAGTTGATATAGGGCTGCTTTTAAAATCCGTACTTATTTTTACGTTTACATGTGAAGCTGCCGGAGCTGTTCTTCTAACTATCCGCTTTTTATTCGATATGCCGTTTTCTGCGGCGATATATAATGCCGTTTTTCATTCAATATCGGCATTCTGCAATGCAGGTTTCAGCACATTCAGCGATAGTTTAGTTGCGTATCGCTCAGATATATTTGTGAATGTAATAATAATTTTCTTAATAATAATCGGGGGAATAGGTTTTATTGTTAATTATGAACTTGTCAAAAACTGGAATAAAAAATTTTCATTTCGCGCGCTCTCGCTCCATTCAAAAATAGTGATTTCCGTTTCAGGTGCTTTAATAGCCGTTGGGACTGTTCTTATCCTGTTTTTTGAATACAGTGTTTCCATGAAGGAATTTGACTTTTCCACAAAAATACTTGCCGCCTTTTTCCAGTCGGTTACTTCACGTACAGCCGGATTTAACACTATTGATTTATATTCATTCTCAATCCCGTCAATTTTTGTAATAGTCGGTCTTATGTTCATTGGAGCTTCTCCGTCGTCCTGCGGCGGGGGTATTAAAACATCAACAATTGCTGTTGTTTTAGCTTTTATAAGATCCAGAATAAACGGCCAGAAAAATATCAATTTATTTCACAACACATTGCCTTTCAATGTGATTTCAAAAGCTATTGTTATCGTTGTTTTCGGAATTTCGACAGTTGTGTTTTTTTCTTTCTTAATTTCCATTTTTGAAATAAGTAATACTTCTTTCAGTGATAACGGTACGCGCTTTATTCAAATATTTTTTGAGGTAGTGTCGGCTTTCGGAACTGTCGGCTTATCAACAGGTATTACTCCGGAACTGTCTTTTGTCAGCCGTGTTTTACTTGTGATTTTAATGTTAATGGGCCGGGTGGGCCCTTTAACAATAGCGCTTTCTATAGGTTCCAAAGAAGCTGTTGATATAAGATATGTTGAAGATACCATTATAATAGGGTAATAATTATGAAAAATATCACAATTATAGGTTTAAGCAGTTTTGGATTTTATTTATGCAAATCCTTAAGCAAGCTCGGATTTAATCTCATGGCTATTGATATCAAAGAAGAACAGGTGAATCAGGTAAAGACATTTGCCCGTAAAGCGGTCATTGGCGACGCAACAGATAAAAATTATTTAATGAAGCTGGGAATAACAGATTTTGACATAGTCGTTGTATCTGTTGGAAATAAAATTGATACAAGCATTTTAATTACGCTTTACCTGAAAGAACTCGGAATAAAGAACATTGTTGCAAAAGCAATAAATGATGATCATGCGAAAATTTTAGAAAAAATCGGGGCAACACAAATAATATTTCCGGAACGGGATATGGCGGAGAGAATGTCCCATACCATAGCTTCCCCTAATTTTTTAGACTATATTCCGCTTACGGAAGGATTCAGTTTAATCGAATCGGCTCCGGTGACTGACTGGCAGGGTAAAATGCTGAAAGAATTGGATTTAAGAAAAAAATACCAGATTCAAATTGTAATGGTAAGAGAACTAATCCCCGAAAGAGTTGTTATTCCCGACGGTGACTTTATTATAAAAGACAGTGATATTCTTTACATAATTGGAAGGAACGAAAACATTCAGCTGTTAAATAAAGATATAACTTAAGCGGCTTTGGCGCGGACTATCCGCTAAAATCATATGGCGGTCTTGGTATACTTTTATAATTATATTATAAGCTTGACAATATGCATTTTTTAGTTATTACTATCTGTAGAAGCTTTCTTAAATATTCAGCTGCCGCACTCAATAAAAAATGAGTTATGAAAAAGCACTAGTACGGCATTACATTAGAAATTGTGAGCAAAATGAATTTTTAAATTGAAATACATTACAAAATTTTTGAGGACGATTTTCAGGCCTGATGCAAAAGCTCTTTGAAACAAGAAAAACTAACCAGGAAGATCTGATCCCGCAGAAAAGTTTGTAATGTATTTCAATTTATGGCATTATTAACCATAAAAAACAAATGCGACTCTGTACTAGTATTTAAATTCATTTTTGTTTTTAAGTCTTTAAGGGTATATTTAAAAGATTACAATTGATAATTATTTAATTCTATGCCCAATGATCATCTTGTAATATACAGACTGTAAGGATAAAAGAAAATATGAGAAGGATAAATATTATAACAATATTTGTATTCTTATCTTTTGCTGCTTATGCAGACACATTAATGGACAGTACACTATCAAATGAACCGAAGCTAACCAATCAATACGCGGGCATCAAACTCGACGGTACAGTTAACCCTATAATTGCCGAACATATAGTATCTTCAATAGAGAAAGCCAATAATAGAAACGCAAAATTTATCGTAATAAAAATGGATACGCCCGGCGGTCTGATGACATCTATGCGCGAGATCATAAAAGCAATTCTTTCTTCGAAGGTTCCTGTCGTTGTGTACGCTTTTCCCAAGGGGGCGCAGGCGGCTTCTGCAGGGGGATACATTATGCTTGCGGCTCATGTTGCGGCAATGGCCCCGGGCACGGAAATCGGTGCAATGCATCCTGTAAGTCCCTTCATGGACTTCGGGAAAAAGGACGAGAAAGGTAAACAGGAAACAGGAGTAATGGAAAAGAAGGTATTGAACGATACAGTCGCCTATGCCCGAAGCCTTGCCCAGAAGAGGAACAGGAACATTCAATGGACCGAAGACGCGGTAAAAAGCGCAATTTCCAGTACATATCTTGAAGCGAAAAAGCTGGGAGTAATTGATTTAATCGCTGAGGATATGGCAGACCTGCTTAAGAAGTTAAATGGAAGAACGGTTAATGTTGACGGACATTCTATTGTTTTTCATACAACAGGTATAAAAGAATATGAATATGAAATGGATTTAAAACAAAAATTTCTGAACTATTTTGCAGATCCTCAGCTTGTTTTTATTTTATTTATTATAGCTCTTGTAGGCATTGGAATGGAGGTGAAAAATCCGGGCATGATTTTTCCCGGTGCGCTGGGAGGGATAGCCTTATTTCTGTTTTTAATGGCCATGAGAATCCTTCCGATAAATATATTCGGCCTTGTTCTGATATTATTAGCCATTACACTTTTTATTCTTGAGCTTAACTTTGTAAGTTACGGATTGCTCACAATCGGAGGCATAATATCTTTTGTGCTTGGCTCCATGATCCTTTTTGACTCTCCGCTTCCGGGTATGTCCATCCCGGTACCTTCGATTATCGGAGCAGCAATATTTTTATTGCTATTTTTCTTTGTGCTGATAAGATCAATATTAGCTGTACACCGCGGGAAGGTTTCTACAGGCATGGAAGGCTTAATCGGCGAAACCGGAACAGCAATAGTAGATTTTAATAAAGCCGGTAAAATATTGATACATGGTGAATACTGGAATGCTGAAAGCGATGAAGAAATAAAGAAGAACGATCAGGTTACTGTCGTCGCATCGAACGGTATGCTTCTGACGGTTAAAAGAAAAAAAGAATAATTTTTTATTATTATGCTTTTAAAGAACCATTATAATATCAGTAAAAATAAATAATTAAGGAGGTTTGTATGTTTGCGAGCCCATTGTTAACTGTAATTTTTTTAGTGATAATTCTGCTTATTGCATCTGTAAAAATACTGAAAGAATATGAAAGAGCTGTCGTGTTCCGCCTTGGAAGGATGATACTTCCTCCAAAGGGACCTAAAGGACCCGGGATTATAATAGTAATACCTATTATAGATAAATGGGTTAGGGTAACCTTGCGTTTAGTTGCTATGGATGTGCCTTCCCAGGATATTATTACCAAAGATAATGTTTCTTTAAAAGTCAATGCGGTAGTTTATTTCAGAGTTGTGGAGCCTAATAAGGCAATAACCGAAGTGGAAGATTATCTTTACGCTACATCCCAGCTCGCACAGACTACGCTTAGAAGCATCATGGGTATGGTTGGATTAGATGAACTGCTTAGTGAAAGAGATAAAATAAATCTGCATCTGCAGGACGCGCTGGACAAGGATACTGACGCATGGGGAATTAAGGTTGCTAAAGTGGAAATAAAGCATGTTGACCTGCCTCAGGAGATGCAGCGCGCAATGGCAAAGCAGGCTGAAGCTGAGAGAGAGAGAAGGGCGAAAGTTATAAATGCCGAGGGCGAATTCCAGGCAGCTGAAAAGATGGTAAGCGCAGCTACGTTGATGGAGGAGCATCCGATAGCCCTTCAACTCCGTTATCTTCAGACATTAAGCGAGGTTGCTACAGAGAATAATTCCACTACTTTATTCCCTATTCCGATTGATTTACTTTCACCTTTTATAAAGAAATAATTATTATGCTGATTTTTAAACAAGGGGCTGCAGCCCCTTGTTTAAAAAAATATGTTGCGAAATCCTGTAATAAAATTACTACAAAAGCATTCTTTTTAGTTCCCTGCCTTTTTCCTCCAGGAGTTTGCCCCGCTGTATATTTTTTGCGGAACCTTCAATGGGTTCTTTTACAACTTCAGTTAGTTTGTTTAAGTATTTTTCCAGATCAATAAGCAATGCATCAAGATTAAGCGAGTCATCTAAAATTGCCACACTCAGTTTTTCTGCTTCAGTGCTTGCCTGCGAAATGATGTTCATCTCATTGGTAAAATAAATTGAATTTTTTCTTACCTGAAAAAACACCGAGGATATATTCTGATACGAATTATTAACAAGTTCAATAACGGATTTTGTCTTTTTAATGTTCGATTCAATCATCGGGATGCTGTTTTTTATTTTTTTTTGCAGTTTTTGTATGTTTTTTGATATTGTTAAGAAACCCTCATAAAGGACCGGATCGCGTGAAGCTTCAATTCTGGAATAGATGCCGATAATTTTCATAAGTTTCAATATATCTTTTAATATAAATAATATATTATTTATATTAAAATAATTATCAATAAAATTTTTTAAAGTCTCATTGGAACTAATAATTTTTTTTTCAATTTCATTTAGCTGATCCATGAGTTCGCGTATGCTGGAGCTGATTTTTTCAGAAAGACTGTTGTTCTCGATTGATTGTTTGTTAAAAATATTTACTGTATTTTCAAGGTCTTTAGATTGTTCGATAATCGATTTGCAGAATTCGAGCGAGCTGAAAGAGAAATCGAGCTGGCTTTTTGATTTGACATTAACATTTGTAGCCGTCTCACCTATAATATAGCCCTTTTCGGTTATTAAGTCTATCGTTTTAATGTGATCTTCAGGCGGTTTGCCGTTATTACCCGCGGATGCCAGTGTGTCAACTGCCGCTTTAAGATTTTCACCGATTTTCATGACATTGGCTGAACCTTCGATTGCTTTACCGGCATCGGAATCCATCAGGAAAACCTGAGTGTTGATATCAGCAAGCATATTCTTCTGGTTTTTGATTTTCTCTCCGGAAACCTCAGCTTTTTGCACCTGCTTGCCAACAACACTTTCCTGATGGCCGAATTTTTCTAAAAATAACAGGTAATTGTGATATCCGTTTTCAATATCCGAAAAAACCAGTGAATTAATGCTTATTAAATTATCTATATTTTCTTTGATCGGATTTACATAGTTAATTATGGTTTCAAGATTCTGATTGATGTAATTGGACATGCTGTTGAATTTCGAGGAAAGTATCTGGAAGACAGAGGTATTATATTTACTTGATACAATAGAAGCATTGGTTGCAAGCACGTTTATCTCTTCCGTGTCTTTTTTAATTGTAATTACAATATTGATTAAATGATCAATCAGTGAAGTGATATTCTCTAATTTACTTTTTATTGAATTTATCCCATAAGTAATTTCAACAAAAAGATCTATATTTTTTCTAAAAGTAGTAATATTCTGTGAAATGCCTGAAATATAATTCTGGAGGCTGTCAAAAACCCGGTTGTAATTTTCGATAATTTTTGAATTTTTTTCCAATAATTCGGAAAGGAGCATCAGGCTTTCAGATGTAACTTGTTTTCTTACATGAGAAAGTTTATTTACATTTTGAGCAGTTTCAATAATCTCAAAAATGGTTCTGGAGATGCTGTCGATAATTGAGTTGTCTAAATTCATAATAAGGGTAGTATTATAGTGTGAATATTTTTTTTTATTTTATCATATATGATATGGATATTTCAAGGAATTATTTTTTTAAAAAAATCAGATGGCAGTTGATCTTAACAACTATGCAATAAAGCTGGGAACTAATAGTGCGTTTGCTATTTCTGCTGCCGCAGGATATATGCATAGATACATTTCTGCCAGATCTTGTCTGAAAACAAGTTTATAAATAATGATCTGATGTTTCCTTGACATTTTTGGTGGACAAATGCAAGTTATTAATTAATCTATTTAACAAAAGTATATTATGCTAAATTCCAGTTATATTGGAGTTGTTGCATAACTCAATATAACATATAAGAAGTCCGGAGAAATTCCCTGCCCCGCCGCAGGCGGGGGAGGGAATTTCCCATTATTTCTTTGTTTTGCAACAAGTCTATTATTGTAAGGAGCGCCTGATGATTCATATATTGATAATAATTGGGGCCATCGGTTTGGCAGTACAGATGGTTATCGGGCTGAGTTTTTTCATTTCGTGTATTATCGAAAAGGAGAAACGTGCGGTTATTGCAGCATCGATCCAGTTTATAGGGATGTTTATATTATTCGGTCTTTATTTGATTTTTATACAGGAGGGCTTTTTCGATACAACCGCGGGTAGGACAACCCTTCTCGTCGTATATATTATTACCGCTTTATTTGCATTTTTATTGATTAGGAAGACAAAAGCCAATACGAAGACGATTTTGGGTACAAAGGGTTTGATCACTGCAGATGATGTTAAACGATTTGATGAAAGAGAAACTGTCTTTGCCCGTGCAGGCAACCTTCGTCCCGGAACAAAGCAATACGAGATGTTTTACGCGGAGCATCCGGAATACAAGGAATTCGATGATGCCCGACGGGCGAAAGGAGTGCCTATGGGACATGCCGGCTCCATAGACCAACCTTATGGCAATGTAAATGTAGCCATGATGATGGCTTGTTCCAGTTTGCCTTTCTATCTTTCGGATAAGGAGAAAGTTCAGCCGGCGCCTCATCTTTCATTGGAAAAAGAATTAGCTAAACAAAAAGTCGCAATTACCCCGGAAGAAGCTTCGGAAAGGATTAAAGGCTTTGCTAAAATACTGGGAGCTGATCTGGTGGGGATTGCGGAGTTGAATCCGCTTTGGGTGTATTCCCATCGGGGAAGGATTGTTAAGGATAATATGGAAGATTGGGGGAAAGAGATTCCTGTAGCGCACAGATACGCGGTTGTGTTTGCCGAAGAGATGAAATTTGATATGATTGGCTCTGCGCCTCATACTCCCACCTCCATTGAGAGCATGCGAAATTATGCAAAAGGGGCATTTATTGCTGTTCAGGTCGCTTCTCTTGTTGCTAACCTGGGGTATTCGGCTACGGCAAATCACTTTCGATACTATGAGAGCCTTATGGTGCCTTTAGCTGTAGATGCGGGTCTGGGAGAGCTGAGCCGGATGGGATATTTGATTACCAGGGAATTCGGCCCCAGAATTCGGTTGAGTGCTGTAACCACGGATCTTCCTTTGATTCCGGATAAACCGGTAGATATTGGTGTAGAAGACTTTTGCTGTATTTGTAAAAAATGTGCTATGTGCTGTCCTTCCGGATCAATTCCCGATGGAGATCAGGTGGTTGTTAATGGGATATATAGATGGAAATTGAATGCAGAGACTTGTTTTGCATATTGGGGCAAGATAGGAACCGATTGTAATGTATGTATGCGCGTATGTCCATGGAGCCATGCACAGACCTTTCCGCACAGACTGATTAAGGCACTAACCGTACGGAATGCATTGTCCAGGCGGCTTTTTAATAAAATGGACGATATATTCTACGGTAAAAAGCCGGCAGGTAAAAATGTACCGAAGTGGGCGACTTACAAGCCGTGGATACAATCCTGAACCGGAATTATCTATAGCATATGCAGGGCGAAACTGCCCTGACAGTACCGAATTAAACTTTCTGAGAAATTATATTTTATTATTGTCAAATGGTTTGACTTTCGTTAAAAAAAATAATTATACTATATAGATATAGATTTAAAGGAATAAATTATAATTAAAAATTATACACAGGCACGCTTATGTTTATCTTCTTCTCTTCGGGTTGGTTCTCCATTAAAGGCCTTACTCCGTTGCTTATGTGGTCTTCACGAATAGGCATTGAAGATGCGGAACAGCCGACAATAAATATAAATATTAAAAACACTATTGGAATTTTCATTGTAATCTATTTGATACTGACTTATTATATTTTATCTATATATACTATAAAAAAATAAGCTGATTGTCAATGAAAAATTCTAAATAATGTGTTCCCCATCGTTTAAAGACTCGTAAATATCACGAATTTTTTCAAAAACGTCCTGCAGTAATATTCGTATTTCTTCAGATTCAATGTAATAATCGCTGTCTTCAGCTAAAAAGACGCTTAAAGTGTCCAGCACCTTCATTGATTCTTCCAGTTTTTGTATGGAATCCATAACGGTTCCTCATTATTATTTTTGTTTCCTTGTATAATTCAAAAGACCGCCTGCAAGTAATATCTCCCTCTGTCTTTTTGAGGCAGATAATATAAAATTATAGGTTTTGCCAGCGATTTCTGCATTAATATAATTTTCGAATATTTGTTTCCGTAAATTTCGAAAAATAAATTCGTCGAATTGATTTATCCTGTCATAATCCTCTTTATTTTCAAAAACTAAAGGCATAATGCCGAAATTTATGAGATTTGAAGAGTGTATCCTTTCGAATGATTTTGCAATTACGAGCCTTACTCCCAGATACATCGGACAGATGGCCGCATGCTCTCTTGATGAACCCTGTCCGTAACTTTCTCCGCCTATAACACCGGTAAAAATATTATTTTCCTTATTATCTAATGATCTTTTGGAAAAATTACGGTCAATATTTTCAAATACAAATTCGGAATACTTCGGAATATTCGAACGGTATTTAAGCCTGTCACCGGCCGGCATAATATGATCGGTCGTAATTTTATCGCCGACTTTAAGCCCAAAGATACCATTAATTTCGTCCATTAACGGATCGGTGTACGGCGGATTGCCTATGTTAGGGCCTCTGACAATTTGTACTTTTTTTTCTGAAGGCGGGATGATCATTGAATCATCTATCAGGAATTTGTCCGGCATGGCGGGTTCAGGATATTCCGATACAGGATAATCCAGAGGATTGACCAGTTCGCCCTTTAATGCTGAAAGAGCCGCTGTTTCAATGCTTACAAGATAGATATGTGCAGATTCTGTTCCAGCCCGTCCTTTGAAGTTCCGGTTGTTTGTACGGAGCGATACGCCTCCTGTTACAGGCGACTGCCCTGCGCCTATGCAGAATCCGCATGCCGACTCCATAATCCTTGCTCCGGAAGCGATCATGTCCGCGAGCGCTCCGTTCCGCGCGATCATCTCGAGGACCTGTCTTGATCCGGGAGCTATCAGCATACTGACTTCCGGATTGATTTTTTCCCCTTTAAGAATCGCTGCTGTTGTCATTAAATCTTTGTATGAAGAATTGGTACAACTTCCGATGGCAACCTGATCAACCTTCAGGCCTTTAAGCTCTGATATTTTTTTTATATTGTCCGGTGAATGAGGGCAGGCGATCATTGGTTCAAGCGTTGAAAGATCAATATTGATTACCCTGTCATATTTTGCATCCGGATCAGGAAATATTTTTCTCCAGACTTGTTCCCTGCCTTGTGCTTTTAGAAAACTTCGTGTAATATTATCGCTCGGGAATATGGACGTTGTTACTCCGAGTTCCGCTCCCATATTTGTAATAGTCGCGCGTTCGGGTACAGTCAGGGACATTATGCCTTCGCCTGTGTATTCTACAACAACGCCGACATTACCTTTGGTGGTTAGCAGTTCCAGTACTTTTAGTATAATATCTTTAGCGCTTACCCACGGCCTGAGCCTGTTAGTAAGATTTATGTTTATCACCTTTGGGCAGGTTAGATAAAACAGGCCTCCGCCCATAGCTGCCGCGACTTCAAGGCCGCCTGCCCCTATTGCGATCATGCCGAGAGCGCCGCCTGTAGGAGTATGGCTGTCAGATCCCAGAAGCGTAGCACCCGGACGGCCGAATCTCTCAAGATGTACCTGATGGCAGATGCCGTTACCGGCCCTGGAGTAATATATTCCGTAATTGGCGTTCATGGTCTCGAGGTATTTATGATCATCCGCGTTCTCGAATCCCATCTGCATAGTGTTATGATCCACATACGATACGGAAAGTTCAGTTTTTACGCGCGGTATTCCCATTGCCTCAAACTGAAGATACGCGAGCGTTCCTGTAGCATCCTGCGTAAGAGTCTGATCGATTTTTATGCCGATCTCGGTTCCATGCACAGCCTCTCCCTCTGCAACATGTTCGCGTAATACCTTATAAAACACTGAATCGCCCATAATTATTGATTCCTGATATTATTGATTTTTTACTGGTAGTCATTTGTTTGTTTATATTTCTTTAGTCAAGAAAAAATATATTTAGACTGCAGTTTCTATAAGATCGTAGTTGATTATATTAACAGTATAGCAGTATTTTATGCTTAATTGAAACACTAATCAATTTAAATATTATTTATGTTCCGATAGAAGGCAAAAGGAGAGGAATATTTATATGTCAATGCCGATAGTTTTCCTGGCAGCCAGCCCTATTATAAAAGAGAGTATTATTACTCCTGTTACTATTGTTATCATTTCTCCAAAAACATGCCGGAATTTTTTATCCTGTATAACAGAAACAAAAGATGAAAAAGCGAACACGATAAAAAAGACAAGCACGGCTGATGTAAAAAATGCTTTGTAGTAGGATTCCATCAGAAAATACGGCAGAACAAGAACTAACACAACAACAAAATACATAACACCTGTATACATGGCAGCTTTAAGGGGATTCTGCCCATTCTTATCTGATTTCTGTGAAAGATACTCAGCAGCCGACATAGAGAACGAGGCGGCTATTCCTGTAATTACACCGGCTATCCCGATTATCTTTGTGTTCTGCAGGGCGAATGTAAATCCCGCAAGCGCTCCTGTCAGTTCTACCAGCGCATCATTAAGACCCAGTACCATGGAACTCAAATAACTGAGCTTCTCTTCATGTATTATTTTTATCAGCGCTTTTTCATGTTTAAGTTCATCAGAAATAATTGATTTAAGTTCACTTGCCGGAATTTGCTTTTTTAACAGTGAATAATTTTGCTGTGCGGAAGTTTCACCTCTTTCCATGAGTTTAACAGCGAATGTAATGCCAAATATTTTCGACAGAATGTAATAAAAAAATATACCCGGGAGCGAGGGTTTTACATCCAGCTTTGAATGTTTTTTCAATGTGTTATAATGCTTAAGCTCGTCTCTTGATATACTCTCAAGTACTTTTCTGTTGATGCCTTTTGCGGATTTCGCGAGCATTTTGTACGTATTATGTTCAGTTATTTCGCTTTTTTGAAATTTAATAAGTATTTTAATGGTATCCATATTGGTTAACTTTTTTTGGGTGAGATTTATTGATTTACATATCCAGCTTTACCCATCTGAATTTTATTTTTGTTTTTCCGAGAGATAGAATATCCCCGTCATCGAGGTTCCTTTGCTGAAAGACATTATCGTTAACTTTAGTTTTGTTAAGGCTCTGCAGATCAATAACCGTAAAATGATCATCCCGGAAGACGATCTGGCAATGTTTATTTGAGACATATTCATCAGACAATTTTAAATCCGAAGCGTCGGCGCGGCCTATAGTTATGGTTTTATTTGCTATGTTAAACGTGGCGCTCGTATCAGCACCTTCAATGACTTCAAGCGATACACCCTTCGGGATATCAGCATATTCGTCCATACAATACTCCTTGTGAAAATATTATAGTTTGAATTCTGCTTTTAATTCCTGATTATTTTTATAAAGAATGAATAATAAATCAATCGATATTTTTTTTTACTTATAATGATTTTGTTTAAATGATAGGACATTTTAAAATAAAATTGAATCCTAATAATAATAAAAATACTTGCTAAACTTGTCACATATAGTGTATTTGTTGTAATATATTATATACAGAAGGACAAAATTTTTTATTAAACTAAGGATTTCTCCTGTATGGAACGGGATAATGAAAATAATGACATCAATGATCCTATGGATAATGGATCCGACGGTATTAGCGAGTCATTAGAAAGCGATTTAAAGCTTAAACCGGCCGAAAAGATCTTAGAACCGAAGATGTACAGAATAATTATGCATAATGACCATTATACAACAATGGATTTTGTTATTGAAGTAATAATGAAAGTATTTCATAAGCCGGCTGCTGAGGCGACTAAAATAATGCTGGATATTCATAAAAAAGGTTTTGGCGTTTGCGGTGTATATACCTATGATATTGCTGTTACTAAAATATCGGAAGTTCATAAAATGGCAAAGAAACGACAATTCCCGTTAAAATGCAGTTACGAGGAAGCATAAAAGAAAAAAATACTATATGGAAATAAACGAAGAATTAAACCAGATAATTATGTCCGCGTTCAATGAAGCGAACGCGAGAAACCATGAATACCTTACTCCTGAGCATGTATTATATGCCTCTCTTTTCTTTGAAAAGGGCAAAAGGATAATAGAAAGCTGCGGAGCAAGTATTGACCGTTTAAGAACGAAGATCGAGAACCATTTAAAAAACAATGTACCGGTAGTGCAGGGGAAGGAACCGAACCAGTCGCTCGGGTTTCAGAATGTTATGGAAAGGGCTATATGGCATATCACCAATGCCCAGAAAAGCGAGCTGGATATTGGCGATATTTATGCTGCGATCCTGGAAGAAAAGGAATCCTATGCGGCGTATTTTCTTCAGGAGGAGGGTATTACCAAACTTGATCTGCTGAATTATATATCTCACGGCATATCTGTTATGCCTGAAGATTTTTATTTAAGAGATATCAACGAGAAGATAGACAAGGCCAGGGATAAGCAGACAAAAGAAGAGAAGAAAAAAGGCAGGAGCCTGCTTCAGGTTTTTGCCGTTGAGCTTGTTGAAAAAGCGCGAAACAACGAGATAGAACCTATTATAGGCAGGGAAGGCATACTTGAACAGACAATTCAGGTGCTGTGCAGAAGATTTAAAAACAATCCGATTCACGTAGGCGACGCAGGTGTAGGCAAGACTGCAATCACCGAAGGACTGGCGCAGATGATTGCCGCAAAAAAAGTTCCTAAACCTTTGAGAGATGCCACAATATATTCTCTGGACATGGGAGCATTGCTTGCCGGGACAAAATACCGAGGCGATTTTGAAGAGCGCATGAAGAAGGTCATCGCTGAGCTTAAAGAGATAAAGAATGTAATTTTATTTATCGATGAGATCCATACAATAATCGGCGCAGGCGCAGTTTCCGGTGGCACAATGGACGCGTCAAACATTCTTAAGCCGATACTGACCTCCGGTATAATGAGATGCATCGGCTCTACAACTTACGAGGAATACACGAAATATTTTCAGAAGGATCACGCGCTTTCGCGGAGGTTTCAGAAGATAGAGATCCCTGAACCCACTATTGATGAATCATATCAGATCCTTCTCGGCATAAGGGAAAAGTACGAAAAATACCATAATGTGAGATATGAAGATACGGCTCTTCGTGCTGCTGCCGAGCTTTCAGCCAAGCATGTGAATGACCGCCATCTTCCGGACAAAGCCATAGACGTTATCGATGAAGCGGGCGCGTTTTCACGTATGCGCAGGGAGGACGAAGGCGAGCCGGACGTGATCTCCATTCTTGAGATAGAGAAGATAGTGGCAAAGATGGCAAGGATACCCGAAAAGTCGGTCTCGGCCGCTGAAGTGAAAAGCTTAAAAAATCTTGAGGAAGAATTAAAGAATAACATTTTCGGCCAGGATAATGCTATTAAGCAGGTTGCCGAAGCAATTAAACGGTCAAGAGCGGGCTTCCATGATCCGGATAAACCTATTGCTTCATTCCTTTTTGCCGGCCCTACTGGTGTGGGCAAAACCGAACTCGCAAGACAGCTTGCATCTATCATGGGCATTAAGCTTCATCGCTTTGACATGAGCGAGTATCAGGAAAAGCACACGGTTGCAAGGCTGATCGGGGCCCCTCCAGGATACGTCGGCTACGAAGAAGGCGGCCTTCTGACAGAGGCGATCAGAAAAACCCCGTATTCGGTGCTATTGCTTGACGAAGTGGAGAAAGCCCATCCGGATATCTTTAATACTTTGCTTCAGGTAATGGATTATGCGACCCTGACAGACAACAACGGCAAGAAAGCAGACTTCCATAACTGTATTATCATTATGACATCCAATGCGGGCGCAAGGGAAATAGGTAAGAGCATTATAGGCTACGGCGGTGAAAAAGTTCAGGGTAATGCGGTAATAGATGCTGTAGAAAAGATATTTTCCCCGGAATTCAGAAACCGGCTTGATTCAATTGTCACTTTTAACGGATTGGGGGAAGAAATAATTTTAAAAATTGTAAAAAAGTCAATTGACGAATTTAAAAAGCAGCTGCAGGAAAAGAATATAGATATTGAAGTATCAGAGGAATGCTGTAAATGGCTTGCTGCCAAGGGTTATTCGCCTGAATTCGGAGCAAGGGAAATCAGCCGTCTGGTACAGACAAAGATTAAATCATATTTTGTTGATGAAGTACTTTTCGGTGATTTAAAAGAAGGAGGAAAGGCTTTTATTGACATAGAAAATGATGATGTCGCAGTAAAAGTAGACAAGAGGGATTAATGAGAATAATATCGATGTCCAATAATAAGGGCGGTGTAGGCAAAACAACCAGCACTGTTAACATAGCCGCATGCCTGCAGAAATTAGGGAAAAAGGTGCTGGTCATAGATCTCGACCCACAGGCTCAATCGACATATCATTTTGGAATAAGCCAGAACAGATTCGATCAGCCTATAAAAATAGATAAAACAATTTATGATGTAATAAAGGGGGAGTCATCTTATAAGGAGACAATAATTGACAGAAACGGAATTCATGTTCTGCCTTCATGCCCTGACCTTCGCGGAATAGAGTTTATTGCATTGCCTGCGAAAGAATTTCTTTTGCGCGATTCGCTTGAGACTTTAAACGGATATGATTTTGTTTTGATAGATTGTCCTCCGTCGCTGGGTGTACTGACACTGAACGCGCTTTGCTTTTCAAACGAAATCTTTATCCCTCTGCAGGTCCAGTTCCTTCCGTATCACGGCATGTACAATTTATTTGAAGCTGTTGATATGGTAAAAAAAAGGCTGAATAAAGGTATAAAAATATCCGGTATTATAGGCACAATGTATAACTCGAGAAAAGCGATCAACAACGAAGTTATTGAGGAGATAGAGAAGCGGCTGCCCGGAAAACTGTTTAAGACACTTATACGGGAAAACGTGGCCCTTCAGGAAGCTCCGAGCTGGGGCAAGACGATCTGCGAATATAAACCCAACAGCACCGGAGCTGACGACTATATGGGACTTACGAAAGAAATTCTGGAACGCGATTAAAGATTCGGGATGTTCTTTATCCGCGATTCTTCTTTTTTCTTTTCTTCTATTTTCTGTACCCGCTGTTTTTCCTGCTCTTCAGCTATTTTTGCCTGCTCATCAGCTATCCTTGTTCTTTCTCTCTGCTCGTCTTCCATTCTTTGCAGGCGTAATCTTTCAGCCTTTAACTGCTCTTCCTTCTTTTTATGTTCTTTCTTTTGTTCTTCTTCCAGAGCTGCCTTTTGATCTTTTATTTCTTTTTCTTTAATTTTCGTTTCTTCCCCGATCCGGATTTTTTCTAACTGTTCAATTAGTTCAGTTTCATATTCTTTATTGTCTTTTATTTCTTCAGCCGGCTTTATCTCTATGCCGATTTCTTTTATTTCATTTTTAATCTCTTCGTTTAATGTGTTGTCGATTTTAATTAATTTTACTTCTTCTTTAATGGCAGCTATTTCTTCTTTATGTAACGTGACTATTTCAATTTCTTTCTTTTTTTCTATAATTTTAGTAATATCTTTCTGATCAATTTGTACTGTTTTGTCAGGCTCCACTATTTTTTCTATTTTCTCTATAATTACATCATCTTTAACTGGATTAACTTTTACCTCACCTTTCAATACATCTACGCGCGATATTCCTTTGTTGGATGAAACACGGAAGGCCGTACCGCGTACAGCAGCCACGGATGTAGAGGTCTTAACCTGCAGTTTCGAGTCTTTAAGCAGTTTCGATACTGTGACAAATACTTTCCCTTCGTCCATTTGGAGAAGTGTTTCATCCGCGTTTTCGGTTGATAACAGACGGGCAACATCCATACTGGTATTTTCACTTATCCTGATTATGCCGCTGTCTTTATATCTGATATCAATAATGGATAGTTTGCCGGTTTTAATAATGCTGTTTTCCTTTATCGCATAGCCTGCAACAGGTGTGGCTGTTACATCGCCAGACTGTATTGTTACATCTCCCAGTACGGTCTGAACTGTCAGGATAGAAGAGTCCTGTGTTAGTTGTGTTTCCTTTTTGCAGGAATATGCAATGAATAGCGATATAATAACACACAATATTAACACATTTTTATTTTGCTTTAACATATAAAGTTTACCTCTGAAATTGAAAAGAAAATGTTGCAATAGAATAGAAATTCTGCTGCATCCATATGCATTTTTAGAAAGAGTATACTACAGATAATGTTGGTCCGAAAAAATTATAAGACTCGCTTTCGGATTCTCCATCCGGATAATCGATAAATAAATATTGATATCTAAAGCCCAGGTTTACGGATGTATTAGCTGATGCGAAATAATAGGCAACGGATAGATTAGTATTAAAACCTCTTTCATTAATATTAATTGTGGTTTTACCGTCTGATTCTTCGCCGGATATGTCATGTTTACCCCATGAATATGTACCTGATATATTCAGGAGAAGATACAGTGAGTCTGTAAGCGGAAATGTTGAACCTATGCCGGCTCCAGGCCCGGCGCTCCAGTGCACCCCCTCGTCATCCTCTTCATCCCAGCTGAAGCCCATCAATTTCCCGCCTCCGAATAATTTTAAATACCGGTTGATGTTGTAATTCAAAGAAATATCCGAGTCAAATCTTGAGATGCCATCAGGTCCGCCTTCGCCCTTATTGTCTTCACTGGGAAATTTTCCGTATAAAAATACTCCGGCTAAACTCCATGATTCATTTAAACGCGCAGATAAAACAGGGCCGTATAGCAATGTCGGTTGTAAATCCATATCATTTTCGGCTTTTACCGTTTCCCACCAGCAGAACCATGTTAAAACGCCTGCACTTAATTCAAGCGCTGAGGCTTTATTTATAAAGGGGAACACAATAAAAGATAATGATAGTATTATAGAAAAAATAACTCTTTTCATAGATTGATGCCTCCAAATAGTCACCATTAAAAATAATAGTTTTTATTATTAAAGTCAATATGAATTTCGGCATTTTTACTATTACTTCTTTAGAAGCCGGCAGTAATATTGAGAGTTTTGTCAGTGGCAGGCAGGCTTTAGTGTCAAGTGCAGACGAGGATGTCTATTTTCACCTGATTGGATCCGGATGGTAAACAATTATAATCCTTTTTTGTGGGATTCGGGGTAGGCTGAGAGCAGAGTCTACTTTTTGCCGTAACCTGTAATTTACCGGAACCACAACCAGGCTGCCAGTTTTTTTGAAAATAACATAGCCTTAACCAGTCCGTCTTCAATCTGATCACCAAGCATGACTGCCTGAATGAAAAGAAAAATACCCAGTAAAATAAATATCGAAGCATACCATTTCGGCACGAGTTTTTCTTTCAGTATTTTATATATTATAAGAAAAGCAAAAGGTACTCCGATAAAAAAGCCGAAGATTACTCCCGGCGCATATGTCCCAAAATAAAATGACCAGTATAAATGCACTACGCCGTTGTAGGATATAAGTGTTATAACCGGCAGCAATAAACAGGAATTAACTTTTTTATTCTTAGGAATCAGGCTTATATACGTATATACAAAAAATAAGAATATTAGAAACAAAAAAATGGTCCTCAAATCCAGGCTGGTAACATCAGCAGGAATATTCGATTGAAATTGTCTGTGCCATGGCAGGATGTTCCATTCTTCAAGCTCATGTAACATAAAGACAAAGGGGAATAGCATTAATAATTTACGTATTCTTATGCTATCTATAAATTGTTTAATATTAATATCTTTTATCCGACTAAATATTGTCATATCATTTCTCCTGAGATTATCTATACCAAGGTATAATATCGCAACGTCTGTATAAAGGGTATAATCCTGGTTTTTAAAATCCCTGTACCAATGCATTCTCAATAGCTTTTCTTAAAACAGTACTGCTATCTGAATATCTGTTTTGCTTTCATCAGTAAAAGCATCCATTTGTACATGTATACTTTTTTTCTCCTGTATGTAATCATTTTTTCCAGCTTAACTGCCGCTTTCCCGGGATCGAGTACCATAAATCGAGGCACTTTAACGGTGTCTTCTCTGTCGTGCTGGAAAGTAGTGTCCATAAGGCCAGGTAAAAACAATCCTACACTTATATTCAATTCTTTCATTTCACATTGAAGGCCTTCTGAAAAAACCGCAAGCGCTGATTTCGTACCTGCGTAAACACTGTTGTCAGCAAACGAAATTTCACTCACCAAAGAATCAATATTTAATATATAAGCAGCTCCGCTGCATTTAAGCAGCGGAAGCAAAGCTTTTATACAATAGAACGGGCCGTAAAAATTGACTTCAAACTGTTTTCTCATTTCATCATTGGACATTTTCTCTGAAATCTTATGAATCCCGATGCCCGCATTGTTTATCAGAACATCAACATGTTTAAAGTTTTCGTCAATTATCCCTGCCATACGATGTACATCAGTTTCGTTTGAAACATCACAAGGTATAATTAACGGTTTTCTGCCTGTCCGGTTCTCAATTTCTTTTTGCGTCTGTTCCAATAGACTTCCGGAACGCGCTACAAGAACAATATCCGGATTGCTTCGGCATAAACGAAGAGCAGTCTCCCTGCCTAGGCCCTTTGAAGCCCCTGTAATTACAATTGTTTTATTTGATAAATTCATATTTTACCTCCAGTATTTGATCTGATAATTAACATCCGGATTTGACCCTGCTCTTATTGTCAGTATGGAGCTTTATGTGCATCAATACACCGATAAGACCTGCGAAAAATCCGCAGAAAAAACCACTGATGGTATGTCCCATTACGTTATCCATTACGTTTTTAGGGAAAGGGAAGATGAAAAAGTTGAGTAATCCTGAAATAATACTGCACAGTATGCCCCCGAATATACCGCTCATTAGTGCTCCGATAATTTTTCCTTTCATAACGTTTCTCCTGTTTTTTAATTTAAAATATATTTACTAAGGAGAATATACAGAAGTGCAAACCGGATGTCATTGATGTATGTTAAGATTGTTTTAAATTTGTGCGGATTCTGCTAAGTGATTCCGGGGTGATGCCAAGATAAGATGCAATATGATATTGACTTATTCTGTTCACAAGATTCGGATAATCCTGTAAAAATTGTAAATATCTTTCCTGCGCGTCAATTAATAAAAAATCGGATTCTCTTTTTTGTCCGAGTATAAATAGCATCTCAGCCAGCTTCCTTGCTACTTTCTGCCAGCATATATGGCTATTCAGTAAATCATTATATGTTTTATAATCGATAACGAGTAATTTCGTATTTTCAAGCGCCTGAATATAAATATTTGATTCTTCCCTTCGTATAAAGGCGTTGTAAGCAACAGCTAAAGTCTTCTCAGTAACAAAATGCTTATTAATTTCATTTCCGGAATCATCAATATAGAAAAGACGCAACAGGCCTGAAATGTTATATCCTAAGCAGTCCGGAATTTTGCCTGCCAGTAAAAAATATTCGTCTTTTTTAAGGTAGATGATCTTCCTGCGTTTTAATAATTTGTGCTGTTCTTCTCTGGGAATCTCTGCGGAGAAATTCATTGAGTCAACCAGCTCTTGAAAATAATTTGATTTCATCAATTATCGGGACCTTGTATGTTTATCAAAGGATCTAATGCTTTACATTTCTTTTAGCAAACGAATTAGAGAGTGATTCCATTTGGATAATCCTTTCAGTTACAATAACTTTAAATTAAAACTAAAGTGATTGGTTTTGCCAACTATTAATTAAATTTTATTATAGCTTATCTTAAAAAATAAGTTTTTTTTGATAGAAATGGAATATATTATACTCAGTAATTCATGGAAATTTATATTTTTGGGATAGCTTCTGGTTTTTCTGTGAAATAGCAGCAGTTTTTTGATATTTTACAATAATTGGATAGTATTTTCCTCTTCGATATTTTGCTATTTTTACGAAAATTTTTTGAAATTCAATTTGACTTATTGAAAAGCTTTGTTTGATGTTCCTATCAATCAATATCAATCATGCACGTGAGATTCAGATTATTTCTTAAAAGAGGCATTTACTCTATTGTTCATTTATATAAAAACAGAGGGTCTTTATGGAAAAATATATTGTGTTTCTAATAATATTTTTAATAGTATCCTGTTCTTCCCTGGAAAAAAATAGATTTGAAAAAGCAAACGTATATTTAAACAGCCATATTTATACATCAGAGCTGAACAGAATAGCAATTCTGGAAGGTATGGTAATCCTGGGAATGAATCCGTGTGAATCAATTGCCGCAGTAGGGGAGCCGTATTATTTTCAGGTTAAGAACGACCCGAAATTGCCGTCAGGCACAAAACCTTCTGCTATTGTTTTAAAGCAGTGTAATGATCCGGATAATAGTATAGTTGACTTTTATTTTAAAAATTCTTTCCAGTACGGCAAAGAGCAGAATTATTCGGTTACATATATTAAGGGAGAAGCTGTAAAGATAGAAAGAGGTGCCGTAAAAGGCAGCGATTCCGGAGAGTAGTATAAATTATTTATCTCCATGGCTGAACATCATACTTTATATTGCAAAATATTGAAAAAATCAGGTTGACTTTATGAAACCTTCCTATGGATATTATCATCACTTCACTAACATTGAGACACCATGGACAATAAAAAGACTGCTGCACGGACTGCAATACAAAATGTATTTAACCGGGATTACGTTTTAAGCTTTCTCGCATTTTTTAGTTTTCTGTGCGCGTTTCATGCGCTTACACCCACTTTGCCTATTTATCTTGATATGCTGGGATCGGGGAAGGCAGAAGTGGGGGTACTCGTAGGGACTATCGGCATATCATCGCTGGTTTCAAGATTTCTCGTGGGCAGGGTGCTGCTCAGATACTCGGAAAGACGTGTAATGATCTGGGGTGCAGCGCTTTTCGCCCTCAGCTTCCTCGCTTTGATTTTCTTCCGCCCCTTCTGGCCTCTCTTTATAGTAAGGTTAGTTCAGGGAATTTCCTTCGCAAGTGTAGACACATCTGCTGTCGCGTATGGTATCAAGATTATCCCTCCGGCATACCGGTCGCGAGCCATCAGTTACTTTCTCCTCGCGCCTCCTCTTGCTTCGGGAACAGCCGCCGCCTCCGGTGTGTTTGTGCTCAACCAGTGGGGATTTACGGTACTTCTCCTTGCATGCGCGGGCCTGTGCATGTGCGCTTTTTTTATTTCGTGTAAATTGAAAAATCCTGGAACGGCAAAACCAGCCGTTGTCTCTCCGGTTAAGAAAAGATTTCCTGTTGAGCACAGGATTATTGCGCCTGCTGTTGTGAATTTTCTGTATTTCTTCTGCTGGGGAGCAGTTATAGCCTTTTTCCCTCTTTATGCCGTTAAGTGCGGTGTGTCAAATCCCGGTTTGTTTTTCTCCGCCAATGCTGTCATGCTTATCATATCCCGTCTTCTGGGAGGCAGGGTTTTCGACACCTACGGCAAGGAAAAGACCATAATAATTACTGCCTTTATCCTGTTGGCCGACTTGGTGATTCTCTCTTTCTCGAACACTCTGCCTTTATTTATTATTGTCGGATTGGTATGGGGCGTGGGAAGCGCTTTTTTCATACCTGTTACGATGTCATACGCCCTGGAATATGCAGGATCCTCTGACGGCACTACAGTGTCGACTTATCAGGCGTTCATGGATCTGGGGCTTGCCCTCGGGCCTGCGGTTGCAGGTATTTTTGTTTCACTGATGGGTTATCAGGCTCTCTTTCTCTGCCTTGGCATTGTCTGTCTCGTCAATATAGGCTTTTTTCAGTTTTATGTAAGAAAAAGAGGCAGGCGTATTACAGTTTAACCGGTCTTTTTATTTTCCCTTGATTTTTTTTGGTTTAATTCTACACGGCTTGCGGCTGGGAGCTTCATTGCTTTTTACTCAGTTCTACACTTTTGGGGAAGGAAATTCTTATATAAAGAAATGCCAAATATTGACAGAACGGTTGAAACAGCATACAACTCTGAATCACAGGAAAAAAGAAAGCAATACTGATTTTACCGGAGGCTGTCTTAAGAGTTTATTAGGCTTTTAAAACAGCCCTATGGATTAATTACTGATGATCAGGATGGTGATCATCATCTTCCGGTAATACATGAAGAGTACCGGACGGGTGTTCAGCAGGAGTATATATAGAATACAGTTTTACGTCAACTTTGCCATTATTTTTAAGATTGTGCCAGTATCCTGCGGGTATAAATATCGCCCAGTCATCAGAAACCTCTTTTTCAAAAGTAAGATTATCCTTTGTTTTACCCATTACTACTTTAGCTTTACCCTGTTCAAGTCTTAGAAACTGATCGGTATTGGGATGTGCTTCGAGCCCTATCTCTCCTCCAGGCTTTATTGTCATTACAGTCATTTGAAGATGGTTCCCTGTCCACCAGGCTGCGCGAAAGTTATCATTTGCAAGAGTAAGTTCCTCAATATCAACAACCCAAGGCTGACTTCCATAGTCTTTATGTTTAAAAGCACTCTTTTCGGCTTTAGTGCACCCGGCAGTAAATAGAATAGAAACAGTAAAAATAAAAACTGTGATTAAATATAATATTTTGGTAGTGTCAAATATTTTTGGAGCCATTTATTCCTCCTGAAATAGATTAAATGGATTGCCATTAAGTATACAAATTTTTTTTATTATGTCAAGGGAATAAGAAAAATATTTTTACATGGCATACCTGTCAGCTATAGCATCAGAAGCCCGGATACCGCAAATAGCTGAATTTTAAGACCGGGTTTCCTGTTCCAATTACAACTATCTTGGCACCCTTATTATTGATTGAGAGATTTAGCGTAGACGCTGACGATTTTTTTTCTTCATTCAGAAAATGAAGGTAATTTATAATATCGGACTGGCCGATGTTCTCCGGTGATTTACTGGCATGTTCCAGAAGCCCGGTATTGTAGAAAAGATAAATATCTATTGTTTTTTTACTGTATTTTCGGGCAGATAATTCTGCTGATAATATTTTTAGTGCTGAATCCTTGTTCTCTGTTTTTGTGAATTTAAAATATTCATAAAATCGCCATGAGGAATGAACCCCTGAGCCCCTAAGAAGGCTGCGGCTACAACGACCCGGACTGATTTTTACACAATTTTTGTTTTACAGCAACAACCTGCTTATCAGTAATAATATCCCTGTTCCCCACCATCAGGATGCCAAGATAATGGATTCCTAAGATGCAAAAAGCAGGAATAATAATTTTCACGATATTGCCGGAGAATTGTTTATCATTATATTCTGCCAAGGACTGGCATTTAGCTGAATATAAAAACAATATTTTACAAAATGTTTCGAATCTTGAAAAAGCGGAAATAATAATTAAAGAATTCTCCTTAAAAAAAATGAATAAGCCTTTTAAAACATTCTTCAGTACTCAATGGCCTCCCTGACCTTTCTCGCAAGTTCGCTTAGATTAAATGGTTTTTGAATAAAATGCACATCCTTTTGCAGCACACCGTGGTGAACGATAGTGTTAGCAGTATACCCGGACATAAACAGGACTTTAACTCCGGGACGCATTTCAATGATCCTGTCCCTTAACTCTATACCATTCATACCCGGCATAATTACATCTGTGATCAGCAGTACGAACGGGGTATTGCCTTTTTCGCAGATCGACAGTGCCTCCATAGGGGTTTCCGGCAGCAATACTTTATAACCGATCCTTTCGAGAGAAAGCGCAGTCATCGAACGCATCATCTCATCATCCTCTACCAGCATCAGAGTTTCTCCTCCTGAAGGCATCGGATTTTCCGGTGCCTTCGTTACTGTTTCGGATCCTTCCGTGTCCCTTATGAAATAGATGTGGAAAACGGTTCCCTTCCCCGGCTCACTGTAAACATTAATAAAACCTCCATTCTGTTTGATTATCCCGTATACCGTGGCAAGTCCAAGTCCCGTACCTTTACCTGTCTCTTTTGTAGTGAAAAACGGTTCAAATAAATGAGACTGCGTTTCACGGTCCATCCCAATGCCGTTATCGCTTATTGTCAGGAGCACATAATTTCCGGGCATAAAACCCAAATGCTCGCGGCTGTATGTATCGTCAATAGTGCTGTTAGCGGTTTCTATGGTCAGCTTGCCTCCGGACGGCATCGCATCGCGGGCATTGACGGCCAGATTATAAATCACCTGGTTAAGCTGCGACGGATCAAGCCTTACATTCCAGATGTACTCAGCGGGACAAAAACGCAGCTCAATGTCTTCGCCGATCAGCCGGGCGAGCATTTTATGATTTTCCATGATCAGGTCATTGATGTTAAGGGATACTGGGGATATGATCTGCTTACGGGAAAAAGCGAGAAGCTGCCGCGTGATGTCCCTTGCATGGCCTGCAGCTTTCTCTATCTCAATGATCTTTGCGGTCAGCAGATCATCGGACGGATTATCAAGCTTAATTAATTCAGCATATCCGAGTATTACGCTGAGCATATTGTTAAAGTCATGCGCCACTCCGCCTGCCAGGCGTCCGATTGACTCCATTTTCTGGGCCTGATGCAACTGCTCTTCCAGTTTAGCTTTTTCATCTTCAGCCTGTTTTTTCCAGGTAATATCCTGAGCTAATCCTATAAAGGAATATGATCCACTCTTTGATTCCGCCAGCAGAGATCCTATCGATGAGTGCCAGCGCCATGTCCCGTCCATGTGCCTGACACGGTAATCAGTACCCTGCTGGGAAGTACCTGCCTGCAGCACTTTTTTCATGAACGATTCGCAGGCAGGGATATCCTCCGGATGGACAAAATATGAAAAATGTCGTCCCTCGACCTCAGATAGCTGGTGGCCCAGAAGCCTGGTCCATGTCGGAGACACAAAAGTCAGCACCCCTTCTGAGGACAGAGTATAAATGATTTCGCTGGCGTTATCTATGATGCTGCGCAGACGCTCTTCGCTTTCTGCAAGGGCCTCCCTATTCTTCATGGTCTCTGCAAGCTGTTCTTTCAGGTTATGGTAGCTTTGCCGCAGCTGGTACATCATGCTGTTGAATGCGGCCGCAAGGCCGGCAACCTCCATTGGGCCTGTTTCCTGTACGCGTTCCCCGGCTGATCCGGAGGCGATCAGGGCTGCGGACTTCGTTAGACGGACCAGGGGTGCGGCTAACCTGCGAGCAATATATGTACCCAGCACGCCTGCCAGAAGGGAGAAGACAAGAAAAAGCATTATTGATAATAAAATTATTCCAATGACTTCCCTGTAAGCTTCATTCCATGGTGCTTCCACGACTAATGCCCAGTTAGGTTTTAGAAGAGGAGAATAGGTTCCAACCACAATATCGCCCATAATGCCTTTATAGAATTCAACATCGGATGAATGCTCGGCAATTGTTTTTGAATTTACAAAGTTCATGACAGGTTTCAGATTTGCAACGTTTTCTACCCGTAAAACACGGGCCGTGTCGCCGAATGCGATAAGGTTACCCTTGCTGTTTACTACATAAGTTTTTCCCTTTGTGCCGACAATGAGCCGGTCCACTATATCCCACATAAATTTCAAGTTGAGCTCAGCCGCCAGAAAACCAGTATAATCCCGGAATATATTCCTGACCGGAACTGCAAGAATAACCAGCGGTTCGCTTGTTACCTGATCTATATAGACATGGCTGATCCAATCGCCTGTTTTGGTGTTATTGATAACTGTATTTAAATCAAGTTCTTCAATGAAGTGTGTGGAAGCCTGTGTTGAAAGGCGGGAAGCGTATGCTGCTATCTGCTCCCGGGAATTTGAAATTATTATCTGCCGGAAGGATGGTTCCATTCCCAGCAGGCTTTCCAGCACCTGTCTTCTTTTATGATACGGCAAGCGCAGCAGATCATCCATTTGTGTTGTCATTGACAGGAGATCAACTTTTCCCCTGATGAAAGCGCTTACTTTACCGGCCGCTTCCTGTACCAGATGCTGCTGTTCGGCGGCTATAACCGCATGCTGGGATTGAATATAATAAATAAGCAGCAGGCCTCCGAAAAAGAGAAAAGCAACAATCATAAATACAACATATGGAAAGGAAACAGTCCTTGCCAGATTGAGAGCCGGCTTAGGTTTTCTATGTAATATTTTCATTGAAATTGCCATTTATGTGAATTGATTTATACTTCCACCCAGGTTAAAATTTATTTATTATATGGGAGGAAATTTTTATCTAAGCACTTCTTTTGCCATCCTTAACATCCCTTCGCTGACTGTAAGCTTTAATTTCCGGGCGCGTTTATAGTTTATTCGCAGATCTAATTCGGCTGTCACAACAGGGAGTGTGCCGGCAGGTGTACCGCTGAATATCTTTTCTGCCAGGTATGCGGCCATAGCGCCTACACTAAAATGATTAAGCGCAAAATTGAACAATGCTCCCTGGTCAGTCATAAACGGCAATGTTCCGGCCAGTGGCAGATTATGTTTTAGTGCAAAATTATTCAGAACAGAAAATCCTTCAGCAGAAACCGGCAGCCTGGGCATGATCATAATAGCGTCAATATCCGTATTTCCGGATGATTCACGTTTGTAGAGATCAGCCTGCAGTTCTTTAAGAGCGACAACATGTATTTCAACAAGTGTAACATTCAATGACCTGGCAGTCCGGCGGAGCAGATCCATAATTTCGGCCACTCCCGGGTAATTCGCATCGTGCGGAATATAAATTTTCTTTACTCCCGGTGCAAGTTCATGGAGTATTTCAATGCGTTTGACTGTTTGCTCGGCGAGCATTGTATGTACGCCGGTGACATTCCCGCCCGGATGCCTCACACTTTCAACAAGACCAGTCCCTTCAATATTCGCATTCGCAAAAACTACCGGAATGCCTGTGCCGGCTGCTGCATTTTTTGCTATTACAGCTGCTTCAGTCGGGAATGCGAGTATCAGGTCAACATTGTCGGCAACGAATTTTTTAGCGGCATTTTCCATGCCTGCTGGATCTGCTTCAACCTTCTGGACATCATATATAATATTCCTGCCTTCTACATATCCCAACCCGGTTAATTTCGTTTTAAAACCATCTGTAATCTCTAAAAAAGAATCGAATCCGGAAATTATCCCGACACGATATACCTTTTCCGGCCTGGAGCATAATAAAAAGCATAGAACAAAAGCAACAGCCAGAATTAATCCTGGAAGTCCGCGCCGGATAAGGCTTATGTTATGAATAAAATTTGCCATATATGAAAAACTAAACCTGAATGATAAGATTTACAATAAGTAAAATTTTTCAAAAGTCAATCCAAATTCCAAAATCTGGAAAATATAATTAAGGCACTGGTGTAATCTGAAAAATTATTTTTATCTGTGGCAAAGTTCCTGTCGATTTAAGTGACGCTTATGATACCTGACTTGATTGCACTTCTATAACATCATAGCCGGCTTAATACCGTTTTGTTTTAATTTACTTGCCTTTTTCTTTATCAGAAATCCTAAATTAGTTTAGTGCTTATTGAAAACATATTTGACTGCCTATGCAGTTTAATGTTATACTAGCGGGATGCCTTCGGCGATAGAGGAGAAGAATTAATGACAGAAAATGTACTATTCGCACTTATGTTAACATTATTTGCCGGTTTATCTACCGGCATTGGTAGTGTTATAGGCTTGCTCTCAAAAAAGTTCAATCCGAAATTATTAACAATTGCTCTTGGTTTCTCTGCGGGGGTTATGATTTATGTTTCAATGATAGAAATATTTGTTAAAGCAAGAGTATCTTTAAGTATACCTCTTGGTGATAAGGTTGGTTATATAATTACAGTAATAGCTTTTTTTACCGGTATTTTTATCATAGCAATAATCGATAAACTAATTCCTTCATATGAAAATCCTCATGAATTAAATGTGAGTAGAAAAATTGAAGAAGCATCTGAGAATGAGAAGAAGAAATTATTACGGATGGGGATGTTTTCGGCGTTAGCAATTGGCATACATAATTTTCCAGAAGGATTAGCTACGTTTATGAGCGGATTAACAAATCCTACACTGGGTATCAGTATCGCTGTGGCTATAGCAATACACAATATTCCTGAAGGATTGGCTGTCTCAGCCCCAATATACTATGCTACAAAAAGTAGAAAAAAAGCATTTGTATTATCTTTTCTATCCGGATTAGCAGAACCCATAGGTGCACTTATAGGATATTTTGTGCTGCGGTCATTTTTTAACGATACAACTTTCGGCATAATCTTTGCTGGAGTTGCAGGAATCATGGTTTATATATCATTAGATGAGTTGTTACCGACTGCAGAGGAGTATGGAGAACATCATTTAGCTATAGGTGGATTAATAGCTGGTATGATAATAATGTCGATAAGTTTGTTATTATTCGTTTAAGCTAAAAACTGCTTCAGGTCGGCTCTTTTGCAAACAGTCTGTAAATATTATTGAAGCCCTTCACAGGAGAAATCAATGGCAAATCGCGATGAAATAGTGCGCTTTTTAGATGAACGTCTTGATGTCCGCAGGATAAAGGATAAATCGTCCAATGGTTTACAAGTTGCCGGTAAAAATGAAGTGACCCGGATTGCAGTAGCTACCGATGCAGCTATGGCTACATATAAACGTGCTGCTGCCGAAGGGTGTGACATGGTGATTGTTCACCATGGCCTTATCTGGGGCGGGATTCAGCATGTAACCCACCGTAACCGCGAACATCTTAAATTTTTACTTGAGCGCGATATTAACCTGTATGCAGCTCATCTGCCGCTTGACATGCATCCGCAAATCGGAAACAATGCTCTTCTTGCCATGCAGCTTGGGCTTGAACAGAGACAGCCGTTCGGCAATTATCATGGCGAGAATATAGGGATTTCGGGAAAGCTGACAGCGCCGTTATCAGCGCAGGAGATTGCAGATAGGTTTGCAGCGCATCTTGGCGGAGTACCCAGGATTATGGGATTTGGGCCGAAAGAAAACCGTGCGGTTGCCATTATCTCCGGAGGCGGAGGAAGCGTCTTTGACGAGGTGATCGAAAGCGGTTTTGACTGCTTCATCACAGGCGAAGTGTCTCATGAAATCTTCCACTCTGCTCTTGAAGGAAGGGTAAATGTAATATTGCTTGGACATTATTTATCTGAGACAGTGGGTGTACGTGCACTCGGCCAAGAGACAGCCGCGCGCTTCGGAATTCCGATGGTATTTATTGATGAACCGACAGGTTTCTGATTTGTTTCCGGTTAAGCATTAAATAGCTATAAATCATTATTTATAGCTATTTAATTTGCAGCTTTCTCTTCTTCCGGCAGGAGAATGCCAGCATCAGAATTTATAATATGAAAAAATCAACTATTGAGGACGAATTAAATAATAATGTCAAAAAATAAATTACCATCTGATTGTGATGTAATAGTTATTGGAGCCGGTATTGCCGGCCTGACTGCCTCTGCTTTACTGACAAAAAGCGGTCTTAAAGTAGTGACAGTAGAGGAACAGTCAAAGCCTGGTGGATATTTTATGGGATTTAAAAGAAAAGGATTTACTTTTGACAGCTCAATACAATGGCTCAATCAATGTAAAGATGGTGGTTTTATTTATAATGTATTTAACTTTATTGGCAATGATTACCCAAGATGTAATAACATGAACCGCATACGCAGATATAAAGGAGAATCCTTTGATTATCTGCTGACATGTGAACCGCATATACTCAGAGATCAGCTTATAAAAGATTTTCCTGATGAAGCAGAAGGAACATTTAAATTTTTTAAAGACTGTAAAATAATCAGCCGCCGCTTTGATATTTTAAAAAATCGTATGCGGGCAATAGAGACTATGACGTTTTTTGAAAAGATTTTTTTCGGAATAAAAATGCTCTGGTGGGTAATACCCATATGGAAGACTTTAAGAATATCCGCGGATAAAGGACTGGCTAAATATTTCAAAGGTGAACCTGTAAAAAAAATATTCTGCAGCGAAGAAAAATTTATGTCCATCATTATGCCGATTTGCTGGGCTTATGAAAGAGATTTCCAATCACCCCCGCAAGGAGGAGCAGAAGTTTATATTAACTGGTTATGTAAAAAAATAAAAGGCGGGTTATCTCAAATAATTTTAACCGCTAAAGTCGAAAAAGTACTTATTGAAAAGAAAAAAGCAATAGGTGTAACTCTTGCAAATGGTCATACCATTTATTCCAGATACGTAATAGCGGCATGTGATGTAGAAAACCTTTATGAGAGAATGCTGCCCGCCGGTACGGTCCCGGATAAATTACTCAATCGTTTAAGGGAAGCCGATCTGTATTATTCAAGTGTGACCTTATTTATTGGACTAGCTTGTGATGCATCTGCTATTGGACTGCAGGAGGAACTTACATGCATTACACTTGATAATATTACCAGGAAAGAGCATTTTACAGGTAATCCGTACAAAAGTTCACTTATAGTCCAGGTGCCTTCTTTAAGGGATAAAACACTTGCCCCGAAAGGAAAATCCACACTGACAATTCAATGTGCTGCATGGATTGATTATAATAATTTCTGGCAGACAGATAAAAATCTGGAACGCGGAATTGCCTATAAAAAATTTAAACAGGAATTTGCTGATATTCTGATTGCCAGAGTAGAAAAAGTGCTTCATGTTAAAATAAAAGATCACATTGAAGTACTGGAAATCGCAACACCAATCACATACTGGAGATATACAAAAAATCGAAACGGAAGTATTATGGGTGCAAGTCAAACCGATAAAAATATAATGAATAGACTGGCCCATTACTATACTCCGGTGAAAAATTTATTCCTGGGCGGGCACTGGGCTGAATATGGCGGCGGAATGCCAATTGCAGTAAAAGCCGCATCAAATGTAAGCCTCTTGATTTTAAATGAAATTAATAAGCAGGAATTTAAAAAACTTCGGGATGCTATGGATGGCAAAAATATAAATAATAAAATTTAAATTTAAATAAAGTCAGCAACTACCGTATCTTTTATGTAATCTACCTTCACATTGATACATAAATTATTTTTCAATTCTTTATTAATCGACGCTTTTTTAATACTATTACATAATTGTATTTTTCTGCTGTCAGTCAGCAATCGATTATTCGGCTTTACCTTAATATCATTTTTTGACGGCTTAGGCAGATTCGCTATAGAAATTTTATAGGTTTCATAAAAACTTGATACTTCGTACTTCCAAAAGATCTTTTTATTTGTAAACACCCAATCTTTAATAATGGTTAATAATTTTTTTTCCATAATATAACATCCAATTAAAGTTAAAGCATTGCAGATTGTTGACAGATAATTCCGGTGAGAAATTTACCGATTTGGAAATTTCTAATAGAATTGTGATGTATTTTACTTGCAATATTATATAATCAGTGTCTCTAACAGATTAATGCAATCTTCTCAATGCTAAAGTCACTTTGCTTATAATATATATCAGTACGCTGATATTGTCAATATTGTATAAAAATGGAGGATTATAATGGGAGATAAAGGCGGCAAAAAGGATAAAAATAAAGCCCAGAAACAGAATCAAATCAAACGCGACCAAAAGGCAAAAATAAAACTGGATAAGCAACCGAAAAAAAAACCTTAACAGAAAGCATTTTTTAAATACATAATGCTGCAATTCCAGATGAAGTCTGATTTATAGCAACAGCCTGTTCATTAGTAATAATATATCCGTTCCCTATAAGCGGGATGTTCAGGCGTTGTTTCAATTCCCCGAACAGGGCATGCCGTGCCGGACGTTTGAACCGGCCTTCAGCGGAACACGCATGAAAAATAATTGCATCGCTTCCATTCAAATAGCAGCCTTAACAGAAATATCATCTGCAAATATCATCGAGCTCATTCATCACTGAATTATTTTTACTTAACCGCAATTCATTTAAGATTCCGGCATTTGCCGATAATTGAGAACAAGTAATAATGCCTTTGTCCATCAGATACTGCTTATGATTTTTAGTTAAAAAATTCAATACGGTCACCGGAAATATTTTTTCCCGTTCAATTATTTCTTTAAGCCCGTTGCCTTCCGGATAGTCCCATCCGATTAGATGCAGCCCGCTGCATATCCCGTATTCAATTGAATCGGCAGAAAAGCGCGTGTTTGTAACTATACAGCCGAAGAAAGAAAAGCCGTCATATTCCGGTAATTCCTTTCGTTTTTTAATAATATCGTCCACACGGGAACGCACATACAAGGGCACCTGTATGCTTACCTGTTTCCCCTGATCCTTGCTGTATTTGCACTCAATTAGATGCTGTTTATTATTGCCGCTGGCGATTACATCCATTTCATGGGAAACGCAAACTCCTTCAATTACGCGTCCTACTTCTATTCCGTATCCCTGCTTTTCAAATATCTGTCCGACAAGATGCTCAAATGGATATCCTGTAGGCCCGAGTTCGAATATTGACCGCTTCAACTTGTAGCGAAGCGCCGCTAGATTTTTTTTGCGCCGAAGAAGTGTAAAAGCGCCGGAATATATTTTTCTTGTGGTAATGCCGTTATATATATGGTTAAAAATTTCATCCGATATTTCTTTGACTGAATCATTATCTGCTCCGGCATTGCGCAATGAGCGCTCCAGTTTGTATTTTGAAAAAGGTTCTTCCTCGCCGGATGCTTTCTTTACCAGGATTGTACTGTCTGCATTTAATTTTGATCGGCTTATCATAATATTTTTTATTTAATTCGCTTTTGTATTCCTGGGTCTGTTAATAAATTTAAAAAATTCCATGCTTATTATTACCGGTGCTGCGAGCGCAAGAATATATAACCATTCAGTAACTGTAATCGGTTCTATGCGAAGTATTGTCTGCATAAACGGAATTTGCATGCTTAGAATATGAATTCCCTGGGCCAGCAGCACGCCGAATACCAGAATAAGATTTCTTTTTAAAGGGACTTTAAAAGCAGAAACTGCCTCCGACCGGCAGTTGAATACATGAAAATTCTGCATAAATACCATTAGAAGCAGGATAAGATCGCGCGCATGGGTTTCTTCCATTTGGGTGTAATTATTAAGCCAGTACCATAAGCAGAAAACAATTAATCCGATTGTCATACTCGACACAATTGTCTGCTTCACCATAATTGGATTAAAGATAGTCTCGGAAGGTTTTCTTGGCGGTTTCAGCATTGTGCCGGGTTCTCCGCCTTCAAAAGCAAGCGCCACATCCTGAATACCGTTTGTAACAAGATTGAGCCATAGCAGCTGAACAGCGAGCAGAGGCAGAGGCAGTCCTGCAAAAATGGAAAGCAGAAATAATATAATTTCCGCAGACCCTGTTGAGATAAGCAGGTAAATAACTTTGCGCACATTGTCATAAGCAAATCTGCCTTCTTCCACTCCTGCAACAATTGAGGAGAAATTATCATCAATTATTATCATCGAGCCTACTTCTTTGGCAACATCCGTGCCGGAGCCCATGGCAACGCCAATATTGGCCCGTTTAAGAGCAGGGGCATCGTTAACTCCGTCGCCTGTAACTGCGACATATTCTCCGCCGCGTATCAGCACATCAACTATCTCCAGTTTCTGGGTGGGTGACACACGGGCAAAAACACTTGCAGAGTGGACTAATTTTTCATATGCCGGGCTGTCCGGAGGCCCGGATTCGGTAAGCATTCCCCCTGATATAACAGGGTCTCCATGTTCCATTATTCCCAATCCAATACCAATATTGGCTGCAGTGGCAGGATGGTCTCCGGTAATCATCATTACTTTAATGCCAGCTTTTTTGCATTTCCCCACCGAAGCTTTAGCTTCTGCTCTCAGCGGATCTATGAAACAGATAAGGCCGTAAAAGACCATGGAAGGCAAAACATCTTTCCCGTATGTTTCTTTCTTTTCGAACTTATCATATCTGCCTTTGGCAAAAGCAAGGACCCTGTATCCTTTTTCCGCTGCATCGTTTGCCTGTTTTAATATTACGTCTTTGTCAAGGGATTTAACTGAATTATCTGCTATCATGGAATCGCAAAAATCAAGAATGGTTTCAACAGCTCCTTTAGCGTAAATCTGTACAATACTGTCTTTTTCACAGAAACCAGCAGAATATTTATTTTCGGATTCGTACGGGATTTTATCAATTAATCGATATTTATTTCTTATATCATCCGGGTCAACTCCGAACTTGTATGCCATACCAAGTAAAGCAACATCCATTGCGTCGCCGTGATGGATCCACTCGTTTTTTTCTTTGTATAAAGCTGCTTCGTTTGCCAGGACCGAGATCTCAACCAGGGTCCCGATATGCGGACTTTCATGAAGGTCAATTGCCGTATCGGGATTTTTATCATCAATTGCCTTTCCTGTCCCATTATAGCCCTCGCCGGATATAGAGCAGCCTGTACCGTCTGCCATGATTATTTTTTTTGCCGTCTGCTCGTTAACTGTAAGTGTTCCTGTCTTGTCGCTTGCAATTACTGTGCAACTGCCGAGACTTTCAACAGACGTAAGTTTGCGCACGATTACATTTCTTTTGGCCATCCGCTTGGTTGCAATGGACAGCGCGACCGTAAGCGCCACAGGCAATCCTTCCGGAATAGCGGAAACAGCGAGGGCAACCACAAAAAAGAAAATTGCCGTATAATCCATGCCCTGCATCCGCAGAACCACCGCGAGTATGGCGCTTAGGGCGAGAATAAAATATGTAATTTGCCTGATGAATTTTTCCATACGAAGTATTAAAGGGGGTTTCGCGGATTTTCCTTCGGAAACATTCTGCGCGATCTGCCCCACCTGAGTTGATATACCTGTTCCCACAACAACGCCTGTTCCGCGGCCGGACATGACCTTTGACCCAGCAAAGGCCATATTTGTTCTTTCCGCTACACCAATCTCTTTATGTAAAATGCCGTCTTTTTTATTCGCAGCAAGGGATTCTCCTGTAAGAAAGCTTTCATCTATCTCCATGTTCAGGACTTCAAAAAGTCGGATATCGGCCGGCACTTTTATTCCGGATTCGAGAAACACAATATCGCCCGGTACAAGCTCTTCAGCCGCTATCTCCTGTTCTTTTCTATCGCGTTTAACCCTCGCTTTTATCTTTAATAAAGTCTGCAGACCTGACGCACTTTTTTCCGCATTGTATTCCTGGTAGGCGCCCAATGCGCTGTTTAAAAAAATCACAATAAAGATAAAGATGGCGTCTTTGCCTTCGCCGATTGCAATGGATGCTAAAGCGGCAGCGACCAGAATAAAGATCAGCGGACTGATAAGCTGATGGACAATAATGCTTAGCAGGGTAATTTTTTTCTTTTCCGGCAGTTTGTTCTCTCCGTAAAAGCCAAGCCGTTTTTCAGCTTCATATGAATCTAAGCCATCATAGGAACTATTCATTTCTCTGAAAACATCAGAAATTTCAAAAGAATGCCATGCTTCCTGCGCTATAGTTGATTGATGTTTTATGTTTTTTCCATTCATATGTTTTCAGTTTTATTTATTTAAAGTTTAAGTGCCGCAAGAAATCAATTGTGTAAATATCGGGAATACTATATTTATATTGCCTAATGTTTAAAAATAGACTTGATATTTTAAACAATGTCAATATTATTTTAAGATTGTTAAACCTGTTTGCATGTTATCTCAAAAATATGTATTCCATTTTATACTCAGTAATCCATGAAAATTTATTTTTTTGATATGGCTTCCGGCCACATTAAATAATGTACAAGGCAGCAAACAGACGGCATTTTATCTTTCATTGATTTAAGCATGGTTCAATTACTATGCGTATAATATAAAATTATTATTTGCACCGGTTTCGCATCTGTATATTGAAAAAATATATTGATGCATCCTGAAGGGAGAATACGGAACATGTTAAGTATATTAAAAAAATATGAAAAGATAATGATACAGATCCTTATGGTAATGATGGCTGTTGTTTTGGCCCTTTCCATTATAGATCTCGGCTGGCTTATTATAAAAGACATTGTACAGCCGCCTTTGTTTCTTTTAAGCGTTGATCAGCTGCTCGATATATTCGGACTTTTTATGCTCGTATTGATTGGAATAGAACTCCTTGAAACTATAATGAAGACATACATAACCCAGGCCCAGCCTCATTATGAGGTTGTGCTTTCTGTGGCAATAATTGCAATTGCCCGCAAGGTAATTATAATGGACATAAAAGAGATAGATAGTTTGAGCCTGATTGGGATAGCTTCGATTATTATTGCGCTTACAGGAGGTTATTTTTTTATGAAGAAAAGTCAATCCCGCAATAAACAAAAATGAATTCTTCACAATAAAAGAGCCGGCCTTTAGAATATATAAAAATATTTCAATAGCCTATCAGCTATTTAAATATGTACTGCGGCAAAGGAGAGGCAAAATTATGATAAGGGAACCTCTAAAAATCAGGTTTTTTATTGTTTACTCAAATAAAAAACCTGATTTTACCTTAATCAGTTCCCAATGGTTACATCAATATTTAATTATTAGAGGTAACCATAAATTAAATTAGGGGCTGTCTTAAAAAGCAGCTTAATGTGTAAGCCTATCGATTTGCGAAGCAAATCGATAACGCCCTGCCGGCAGCACCGGGGAATTCTATTTGCATAATGATTATAAAATCACTTCGGAGTATTGCCTTTTTGGTTTTTCAAAGAAGTTGCTGATAATTGCGAGCGTATCATCTGCCGTTTTTGCTTTGTAAATATTACCTTCAAACGTATGTCCGGATTCCAGACCTATACACAGCCAGCGGGCAAACAGCTTTGTCCTGCGAAGCATTACATCTGTTCCAAATTCATTGTCCATATCCCGGACAAACTGCATAAAAAAATCCCTCTTTTCTATCCATGACATGACAGGTTGGCTGAGTGGTTTTCCGGTAAGCCTGTACGCTATTGCACGGAATATGCCGGGTGTCACCAGAGCACCCCTGCCTATCATTACGCCATTCAGTCCGTATTTCTGTTTTACAGCAACAGCCTGTTCATCAGTAATAATATCTCCGTTTCCAATCAGCGGGATGCTAAGACGTTGTTTCAATTCACCGAACAGGGCATGCCGTGCCGGCCGTTTGAACTGGTCTTCACCGGAGCGGGCATGAAAAATAATTGCGTCGCTTCCGGCATCCTCTGCCTGTCTGCAAAAATCATAAAGCACCTCAAGGTTGTGCCGTACGCCAGCCCTTATCTTAATGCTGAAGTGAACAGCCGGGAATGATTTCTTCGCAGCTGTTACAATAGCCGCGACCCGCTCAGGATAATCCATCAGTGCAACACCCACGGGACACATCCCTGATTTCCGGATCTTTGCCCTCGGGCAGCCGCAGTTCAGGTTGAATCCTGCCGGATTATACTCGAGCATTTTCTCCATACCGGCAACTATAATGTCCGGGTCTCCGTGCATCAGATTATAATATAAAATTTCGCCGGGATTAACGGGCAGATTTTCTTTCAAATTGGGTCTTTTTTTTAGAACCGAATTTGGATTGATTGCAGGGCTGAAATAAGCCATGCGTGTGCCAATCGGCAATGTAGCGTTGATCAAACGTCTGAACACAGGATGGCTCAGATTATCCATTGGCGCGAAACAATATGGGAAAGAAGCGGGAAGCATGGCATAACATTGATTTTATTAAAAAATCCGCAAGCAAAAAAGTATATCCGGCAGGGAAAAAAATAGTTGTCGTTTATAAAATGAAGGAAACAATTAAGAGTGCATCCCAAAACCCTGTTTTGAATTATAATACAATTAATTTGTTTTAATTACTTAGGCAGGATCTGACCAGTACGTGATCCTGGGCAAATGTTCTTTAAGACTGGGCGCCGCTTGAGCTTACAATGCCTACGCCGGTATCCTCCAAATCTCTCAACTATATATTTTTAATTATGATTTATTCTGAAATTAAGTTTGACTTAAAATTTATAATTTTTATAATTTAATAATGAGATTGTTTAAAGATAAATTGACCAAAAGAAGAGGTAGCCCCATGCTGAATAAATTTTATCTTATAGCTGTTTTCTTTCTTGCATTAACTTTTGCAGGCTGTTCCAGCCTTGATGTGGCTGTTTCAAAGAAATTAAACACCCAGAAAAAAATAGAAAAAATTGTTGTTTTTCCATTTCAAATAGAAGATTCGAAATGCGGATCCGAATTCGCCGATGCTGTTTCACATCATTTTGTCAAATCCCAAAAAATTGATGTAGTTGAGAGAGAAGCGCTTGATAAATTGATCGAAGAAGACAAGCTTTCATTGACCGGTATAATAGATGAAAGCAAAGCGGCAAGAATAGGAAAAAAACTTGGTGTTGACGCTATGATCCTCGGACGCGGTACAGCCGAAGTGATAAAAGGTTATCACTGCATAAAATCTTTTTCATTAAAAATGATAAGTGTTGAAACAGGCACTCATATGGTTACCATACGTATGGCAGAAGGTAAGAATCCAAACTACGACGATCTTGCAAAGGACATGGTTTCGGAAATCATGGATGCTATGGATAGAGTTGAGAAAGATAGAGCAGCAGAAGAAAAATCTGTAACAGTTGACAGTAAACCCAAGGAAACCATAAAAACAGAAACATCGGAACCGGAAGATAATAAAGCAGAATAGCCGGATAAAATCATTATTGAAATTATATTTCTTTACTAATGAAGGCGGTGAATTTTCTGCATATAACGTAACAATTACACCGGCAACCTCTCTTTAAAATAAATTCACAATTGATTAAGAAATTGCTCTTCGTAACTTTGCCCGAAAAATCGGAAATCCGGCTCTGTTAAAATCAGCCGGCTTTGTATAGGATAGACATATCGTCGAATGATCCGCACAAAGCCTATTGCGGGCTGCAACTGGAATATTTCTGAACGCACCTGTAGTATGCTTTTTTAAGGCTCCATTCTGATAACATTCATCACTTTAATGTAAATACACTTTGTCAAAGCGCATATATGCATTCCGTACGAAAAGGATTTGTCCCCTGGCCATGCGTTTTTCCGTCTGAGGTGCAGGTGCAGCACCTGCGTCCGGACTATGTTCTGTCTAAAATTTTACGATGAATACACGGTAAGCAGCAAAATACCGGAAGAATCGTCCAAATTTTCGAAAGGTTTAATGAACACAGTAATAAATCCTGTTACTGCTTTTTTTCTTGATTTTAAATTGTTTTCATGTATTGTACCCGTTAAACAGGTTCATTCATTATAACAGCAGGGATATGAGTTATTTTTTGAAATGCTGTAATTACTGCAATTTATCGGAACAATTTTAGCAAAGTGTTGTCTAAATGACTGAGAGAATAATTATAAAGAATAAAGCAGAAAAACGGGAAGAGGACTTTGAGCTTATAAAGGAATTCCTAGCCAATGGAGGCAGCAGAACCGCTTTTAACAGGCTCGTATTGAAATATAAGGATATGGTTTTCAACCTGTGTTTCCGTATGCTGGGGGATTACGACGATGCAAATGACTGCGCGCAGGAGATATTTATTAAGGTGTTCAATAATCTGAAAGGCTTTAAATTCGAATCGGGCTTTGCAACATGGCTTTACAGGATTTCTGTAAATACATGCAAGAACAACTTATCGTCTTTAACATCACGTATGAAGAGAAAGATGACGAGTCTGGATGATCCGGGTAATGCAAATGATCCTTCGAATATAACCGGCCACAGAATTAACGGGCGGGACAACTCGGATAATCCTGCCCGGCTGTACGAGAAAAAGGAAAGAGAAGCCATTATACAGAGAGCTGTCGATTCTCTTAAAGCCAAAGATAAAATACTCGTGGTTTTGCGCGACATTGAAGGCAGATCCTATGAAGAGATTGCTGCCATAACTGAATTGAACATGGGTACTGTGAAGTCCAGGCTTGCGAGGGCAAGGCAGGAGCTCAGGGAAAGGCTGAAAGGAGTTATTTAAAATGGATTGCAGTGAAATTAAAAAATTCCTGGATAAGTATCTGGATAATGAACTTAGCAAAGATGGTTCCGCAATCATTAAGAAGCACATTTCTTCATGCAGGGAATGCGCAGCAGAGCTTGCTTTTCTGAAGCAATACAGAAAAGACATGGCTTCGCTTAATGGAGTAAAGGCCCCGGCCGATTTTCTTCAGCAGTTAAACCTGCGCATAGATAAACAGTCCAGTATCAAAAAAATTATAAGAACATTGTTTTTCCCTTTAAAGAGTAAGCTTCCGGTTGAAGCTCTCGGCGTTCTTGTAATTGGCGTATTAGTAGTTTTGTTTGTGAATCCTGCGGGCCAAATCAAGGAAAGCATTCATGTTGATAATGAAACCGCATTCAGGGCAAAGACAGCCCGGGTAGAAGAGCAGAAGATTGCCGGTTCAGGAACATCGGCGGGGAAGACGGCTGTGCCTGCCGTTTCTTTGCCTGTGAATATTGGTGATGAAAGAATGCCTGCCAAACTGGTGGAAAAATCACCGGGCGACATGGGCGGGGCTGTAAAGACGCACGAAATAATGCTCGCGCTGTACCAGGCAAAAAGCGCACAGGTTCCCCGCGCGCTGAAACGCATGGCTTCTCCTGAGTCGATTCAGCAGCACGCTGAAGAGTCAACCTACGATGCTGCGGAGAAGCCCCGTGATGTGTATGCAGGGGCGGCACCGGAGAGAGAAGAGCCTGCCGATTCTTTCATGTCCGGACAGCTCGCAGAAGCAAAGAAAGAAGCACGGATTTCTGGTGCGGATGCATCTCAGGAGCAGGATGCTGTAAAGGAAAAGGATGACATTGTGGACCGACAGGCGGCCATCGCTCATCATGTTCGGGATATCAGGGAAACGGTTGCTGGCCTGAACGGCAGGGTGATAAAAGAGGAATTAAATACGGACGGACAGGTAAAATATATTATTGTGGACATGCCGCATCAGAATCATAAAGAATTTATAAGTTCGTTAAGCAGGCTGGGTGATATGCAGTTAAAAGATGCAAAGCAGGCAGATAAAGCTGCATCCGGTATCATAAGGTTCCGGATTACAATCACGCGGATGGAGTAATGCCGGAAGCCGTCTCCGGAACAGCCGATACAGCATCACATTTGAAATTGTGAGTAAAATGAATTTTTAAAAGAGCTTCTAATTGTATTTCCCGCCTGTAAAGCCTTACATTAAATATATATTAAAAATAATTGACTTTTTGTATATTTATCTGTTATAATTTTTTAACTAAAATATTATTATTCAGGAGGTTTTATGGATAGCGTATACAAAGTAATTGAAATTATCGGTTCAAGTGTAAAATCATGGGAAGATGCTGCAAAGAATGCAGTTGAAGCAGCTGCAAAAAGCCTTCAGGAGCTGAGAGTGGCGGAAGTAAAGGAAATGGATATGAGGCTGGAGAACGGCAAGGTCGTAGAGTATCGTGTAAAGCTGAGCGTATCATTTAAATACAAACTGGATTAATTATCGACTTAATTTATTTAAACACAGAGAATATATTAAAGCAGTAAGATAAATAATCTTACTGCTTTTTTATTTTAATATAAAAAAATCCGGAACTTTTTTCAATATGTTTTGTCCAAAGCTGCATTAGGAAAATAATTTTACAGGAGGCTCTGATATGAGACCGGATTTTAGAAGATTTAAATCAGTCGTAGTCCGTGCGGGATTAGTTGCAGCTTTTTTAATATCCTTTTTAAACGGAGATGCCAGTGCGGATAAAAAAGACCTTATCCAGATCGCTGTTCTGCTTGATACAAGCAATAGCATGGACGGCCTGATAGGACAGGCAAAGTCGCAGTTATGGAAAATAGTAAATGAGCTGGCAATTGCCAGGAGAAACGGCAAAAGCCCTGACATTGAAGTCGCGCTTTACGAGTACGGCAACAACGGGCTTTCCGCGCGGGACGGATTTATCCGCAGGGTGCTTCCGCTCACAGGCGATCTTGACAGCGTTTCTGAGAAGCTGTTCTCCCTGACTACTTACGGCGGAGATGAGTATTGCGGAACGGTGATCGGCTCGGCAGTAAAGGAACTCGCATGGAGCAGGGATAAGGGAACGTATAAAGCAATATTTATTGCGGGAAATGAGCCGTTCACGCAGGGCAGCGTGAATTATGAAAAGGCATGTAAAAACGCAATCGAAAACGGAATCATTGTCAATACGATATTTTGCGGGAATCATGCCGAAGGCATATCAACAAAATGGAAAGACGGAGCTGACCTTGCTGACGGAAAATACATTAATATTGATCAGGATCAGCAGATCGCTTATATTGAAGCTCCGCAGGATAAAGAGATCGCAAGCCTCGGAGCGGAGCTTAACAGGACTTATCTTGCCTACGGCGCTGCAGGACGTGCAAGCAAGGAGAAACAGGCAAAGCAGGATATGAACGCAGCATCCGTAAGCGAAGAATCCATAGTGCAGAGATCTGTTGCAAAGGCGTCTGCACACTATAAAAATACAGCATGGGATGTTGCTGACGCATACGAGGGCGGTAATATCGATCTTGAGAAGATTAAGGATGAAGATCTGCCGGATGAAATGAAGGGATTGAAGGGCGGAGAAAGAAAGCGATATGTTGATAAAATTATAAAGAAGAGGTCGGATATTCAGAAGAAGATAAACACGCTTAACGAAGACAGGCGCAAATACGTTGAGAAGGAGATGAAGAAACAGTCAAAGAACAACACCCTTGACGCAGCCATAATCAATGCAGTGCGCGACCAGGCAGGGAAGAAGAATTATAAATTCAGATAAATCCCCCTGCCGGTTTACTATCAGGAGAAAAACAATGCTGATAAAAATTAAATTTACAATATTATCCATAACAATAATTTTATTTACAAATATGTTTGCAGGGAAAATTTTTGCAGACGGTTTCATTGTAGTGCCGGAACCGCCGCGGAACATTATAAGAACAGCGTTCCCGCTTGAGGTTAAATATCATCGGGTAAATGCTGATCTGAACGATCAGGGCGCTGTCACGTATATAGACCAGGAGTTTTATAATCCGACAGGCGCGAGGCTCGAAGGCTTTTACATATTCCCGGTTCCGGAAAATGCTGTGATTAAAAAGTTCACGATGTTCATTAACGGTACGGAAACAGAAGCTGAACTTTTAGACGCGAAGAAAGCTAGTCGGATATATGAAGACATTGTGCGCAAATCGCTTGACCCCGCGCTTCTTGAGTATCAGGGCAGGGGAATTTTTAAGGTAAGAATATTTCCCATAGAGCCCGGTTCAACCAAGCGTGTAAAGATTTCGTATACCCAGATACTGGAAAAAGACAATGGTACCATGGAATATACTTATCCTTTAAATACGGAAAAATTTTCCGCAAAGCCTCTTAACAATGTTTCCATAAATGTAAACCTTAAGTCTTCAGATAGCTTAAAAAATATTTACTGTACCAGCCATGAAACGGATATCGTACGCAAAAACGATAATCACGCTGTCGTAAGCTGGGAGCAGAAAAACATTAAGCCGGACACTGATTTTAATCTGTATTACAATACCGATAAGTCCGGCATAGGGCTCTCTGTGCTTGCATACAAAGAAAAAGGCAATGACGGATATTTCTTTCTGAGCGCAAGCCCGGGCATTGATTCGCAGGACAGCGCGATAAGCGAAAAGGACATAACATTTGTGCTTGATGTATCCGGGAGCATGGCCGGCGAAAAGCTGGAGCAGGCAAAGAAGGCGCTGCTATTCTGCGTGAATAATCTGAACAGGGGAGACCGTTTCCAGCTGATCCGTTTTTCCACAGAGGCTGAGGCTCTGTTCAATGAGCTCGTTAAAGCGGATAAGGCCAATATGCAGAAAGCGAAAAATTTTATAAGCGACATGAAAGCTGTCGGGGGTACGCACATAGAAGAAGCTGTTTCCCTTGCGCTGTCTGTGAAGGACGGCGGCAGGCCGCATATGATCATTTTTATAACCGACGGAAGGCCGACTATCGGGGAAACGGATGAAGACAAATTGGTAAAGAAGATAAGGAATGCAAACAAATCAAACATAAGAATATTTACTTTCGGGATCGGCTATGATATCAATACGCATCTTCTTGACAAGATCACAAAGGAGACAAGAGCATACAGATATTACATTTCTCCCAAAGAGGATATTGAAGTTAAGATATCCAATTTTTATACAAAGGTGCAGTCGCCTGTATTGACAGATATTAAGCTGACATTCACAGGCAACATAAGGGCCAGTAAAACATATCCGAGGGACCTGCCGGACATTTTTGCAGGCTCTTCTGTGACAATACTGGGATCATACAGCGGAAGCGGGGATGTTAAAGTAATTCTTGAGGGCAGGCTCAGGGATAAGGTTCAAAAGTATGAATATAAAATAAATTATCCTGCGGAAAATACAGGAAATGATTTTGTTCCTTATTTATGGGCTGCCCGGCATATCGGTTATCTTCTTGATCAGATCAGGCTTAACGGCGGGGATAAGGAACTGGTGGAGGAGGCAACTGAGGCCGCGCGCAAATACGGCATTGTTACTCCTTACACAAGCTACCTTATACTTGAGGATGAAAGAAAACGGGTTTCCGGCGGCGGCATCAGAGAAGAGGATCAGACTTTGGGAAGCGTAGCTCCCAGAGTAAAAGATTTCGCGAAGAAAAGCGAAATGGAATACAGGGCGATGGGACAGAAGTCGGGAGCTGAGTCTGTTCTGCCAAGCAGGGAATTTCAGGCTCTGAACAATGCTGCAAATGTCGGTGATGCCCTTCAGGGCAGTTCGCGCCTCGGCTTATCCCCAACACCCGGCAATGCCCATAGCGGAGCAGGGCAGGTGAAGACTGTTCAGGGACGTGCTGTATACAATGCAGGCGGGTACTGGATTGATTCAAGAATACAGACAAAAAAGAGAAGCAGAACCGTCCGCATCCGGTTTGCAGGCAAAGAATATTTCGATCTTCTGAGTAAAAAGCCTGAATCAGCACAGTTCTGCTCACTCGGAAAAAACATTCGGTTTATGCTGGACGATGTTGTTTACGAAGTCTATGAGTAGCAGAAGTTCACTCAGGCTGAAGCAGATGACAGTTTATACAAGGTGTATATGAAATAACCGAACACGAACATAATAATAATACCCCAAAGTATCAATATTGAAACAGATACTTTGGGGTGGTTATAAATAAATTTATATAAGGCTGTATTTTTATATTTAATTATTTTTTCGAAAATATAATCGAATATGTTTTTATTTTTATAAAATGCCGGCTCTTCCGGATCGGTCTGCGGTTTTTCCTGGTTTTCGAGATTATTATCCATAATCAGTATTAAAAATATTCTTAAAAGCTAAGTTGTATTCTTTACTTAAATTTAATAAATATTAGACCGAATTTACCCGAGGTAAATTTTCCTGCAGAAATCATAATTCTATTATTTTTTATTAAAAGTCAATACAAAAAAGATATTGAAAGATATTGCAATAATTTTTATTAGACATATTACCTAAACATCATTAAACCGGAATATCAGGTGAATAATGAAAGCATTAAAGACCATCAAAAAAATGGAAGAAGGGCATAGTGTCACTATTGCGGCGCTTGGTGACTCGCTTACCTACGGCTGGCTTGCGGAAAAGGGTTATCTGGATTATTTTAAAGAAATGATTTTATCGAAGTATCCGGATTGCAGGCCGGATATTAATAATAGAGGAATTCCGGGAGACACGGCTTTCGGCGGATTAAATCGTCTGGAAGATGATGTGTTAAAGCTGAAGCCGGACGCTGTTTTCATACAATTTTCCCTGAATGATGCCTTTTCGGGCTACTCGCCTGCGGAATTCGGCCGTAATATACAGGAAATTATTAACAGGGTAAATGCTTCAATAGATGCAGATATAATTATAGTTACTTCAATATACTTGGGATACAGTGCCGAGGGAGAAATCGCAGATGTCTATTATAATGTGCTTGAAAAAATCGCAGAAAAGAATAAAATACCCATTGCAAAAGTGCATAAATACTGGGAGAAGAACATTGTAGATAAGGCTCACTTTATAAGACTGGTCCAAAGCGATCTTGTCCATCCGAATGAAGACGGCTATAGATTGATGGCTGAAGCAATAATGGAGATATTTTAAAATATTACCGGAAATTGAATATTATTATTGAAAATGCTTGATTTTATGCCGATTTTAATTATGATTATGTATAACAACTTACATGATCTTTTCAGGATTAGAGCTGATTAGCTGCAGCTTTTTAGGATAATCTTATGTTTCCCCGATAGAGGGAGTGTTGACAAAGAGATTGAAACCCGGAGTCGGCACAGACTATAAGGAAAGGAATAATGACTGCAACTCAATTTAAGGTTGTAAGCTATCTTACAAGATCCTTTATAATTGTTGAAGGCAAAAAAAACTCCGACAATTTTTACATAATCAGGAACGGGAACGTAAAGCTGATAAAGGAAAATCCGACAATAGCTGACGACAGTTCAAGCCTTCTCGGGCCTGGCGACTTTTTCGGCGTTATTTCCTGCATGAGTAACCGCGCCAGGATTGAGACTGCTGTTGCTGTTTCGAGCGTGTCGCTTATATCTGTTGAGAGAGAACAGTTCGGCATGCTCATCCAGAAAAACCCCGTCATAGCGATGAAGATAATACGTTTCTTCAGCAGAAAGCTGCGCAGTTTTAACCAGGCAATCACAAGACTGACATTACAGGAAGCGGCAGAGGAAAATCCCGAACATATTTTTTCCATAGGGGAATATTATTATAAGAAGAAAGCGCTAAAGCATGCTGTTTATGCTTATCAGAAATATCTGGAGCACTGCCCGAAAGGCCAGCATGTGGATAACGCAATTGAAAGCCTTAAATCAATGAACGCTCCGCTTAAGTCTCCTGTCCGGGAATCGCATGATCTTAAAAAAAATTATCCTGATAATACGATGATATTCTGTGAAAACGAGCCGGGCGGCGAGGTATATATTATTCAGAGCGGAAAAGTTAAAATTACCAAGATAAGCGGTGATGAAGAGATGCTTCTCGCAGTGCTTAAGCCCGGCGATATTTTCGGGGAGATGTCTCTTCTCGACAATAAACCGAGAAATGCGTCCGCGATCTCGTTCGGCGATGTTAATCTTATGGCGATAACAAAGGCAAACTTTGAAGAGATGGTGCACATGAAACCTCAGCTCGCTATAAAGATCATCAGCATATTGAGCGAGAGGATATGGACAGCTTACCGCCAGCTGGAAAATCTGACTATAAGAGACCCCATGGCGCGTATCTACGATACGCTTCTTCTTCAGCTGGAAAAGCAGAAAATTCCTATCCATCAGCACCAGCCTCATAACTTTGAATTCGGCACCAACGAACTGCTTCAGCTGGTGGGCCTTACTTCTGAAAAGGGCGGTGCCTATATACATCAGCTTTTAGAGGACAAATTTTTTACTCTGGAAGCCGGAAAAATTGTCTGCAGAAATTTAGAGGAGCTTGAAAAAAGCGTTCAGTATTTTAAGAAAAAGGCTATGATGGAAAAGAAGCGTGAAGAAAGCAAGGTTTTTTA
>JAFGSG010000024.1 GCA_016934735.1 Spirochaetota bacterium
ACCTGGGAAAATTCCTACTAAAAGTACACCAATTACTGCTCCCAGAATTGCTCCTATTATTATAAAAGCAATGAAATAACCTATGTGTCCTCTTTCGAAGGTCATAATATATTGTCAAGCCATTAAATATAGAGTATTTACTTTGTCAAGCTAATATTCTAAAGCTGTCTTAAAATCGTTTATAGAATAACATGGATCAAATTTGTTACATAAGCCAACTTAGAAGACAGCTTTCAGCTTTCAACAATAAAATTAAAATGAATCTTATATGTAATTACTGTGTTTTAAACTGATCTTTATCAACCTTAAATTTGTCTTTATCAATAACCGGCTTAACTGATTCCATTTTGTCTTCAGCTTCTTTTACTGCTGCGTCTTTATCCACCTTTACGGTTTCCATCTGCTGTTTTGCAGAATCAAAAGCTTCTTTTGCTGCGTCATCTGTAGTGCCTTTGATGGCTTCAATATTTTCCCGGTCGCGTTTTTTCTGATCTTCAACTAAAGCTTTATCTTTTTCTCTCTGAGCATCAAGTATCTCTTTATTCTTTGCACGCTGATCTTGAACATGCTTTCTGATCTCTTCGCGCTGCTGTTCAAATTTTTTTCTGATATCCTCTCTCATGTTCCTGATTTGAAGCAGAATATTCAGTTGTCTTAACTTATCCGCAGATATCTGTTTTTTAACCATATTTTCACCCGGAATTACATCAGTTTCTTCTTTCGGCTGAAGCTCTACGGTATCTACTTCTTTTAAGCTGTTGTTTAGTACTTCTACGAGTCCTGCCAGACACGCTACATTTGATTTACCCTCTTCTTCGGTTACCAGGAATTCCGTACCGCGGACAGCAGCTGTAGCTGTCGGAGTCGTAACTTCAAATGAATCGTCTTTGGAAAGTTTCTTTGTAATTTTTGAAAAAAGTCTTCCTTTCTGAACAGAAAACCTGACTTCTTTATTTCCTTTTTCAAAATTTTCAAATAATTTCTGTACATCAACAGTTGAATTTCCTAAAACTTTTATTATGTAATTACCAATAAAAATATCAACGAAAGAGCCGGACCCGACTGCTTCAATTTTCATTCCCTGAGTTATCTCATCGCCTATTTTTGCATTTTTTGCATTTCCATTAGTGTCGATTAACTTAACATTTCCGGACATAAAATTAATGATGCCTTTAATGGGAACTGTATTTTCTTCCTTTTTGCAGCTTAGTCCTGAAATCAGGAACAGTGCTATTGCAATAGAGATTATTCTTTTCATAACATTTCCTCCTTGCTTCTTATTATTATACAGAAATTAAATAATAAGAATTGTGATCTTATATTATATTAAAATATAAACGTCAACAATATTTATTTATCTTATATTTCTATAATGCAATAAAATTATTTTTCCGAAAATATAAACAGAGAGGGATTATTGATTTATAAATTTTTGTATTATTACAAACCGGAGAAAAACGATGAAATGCTTTAAGTGTAATTCTGAAGTAAACAAAATGAATCATTATTTTGTGCCCGCAAAAGGAAAAAAAGACGGCAGAAGATATTGTTTTAAATGCGCAAAGGAAGAAAAGATATTTACTCTGGTGTGAAATTTAAAGATTCATTACTCCTTAATAAGTATTGATATTTAAGACTAAGAAGAGAATGATTACTTTATCCATTTCTTATTGAAAAATCGGATGGATATAAATACTGCGTGTGCCAGTATGGACGCGTTCATTGCCCACCAGATTGCTGTTGCTCCGAAACCTAAGTGAACTCCTGCTATATATGCAAGCGGAAGCCTGACCAGCCACTGGCTTCCGAGTACGACCTTCATTACGCTTTTTGTATCCCCTGCACCGTTAAGCCCGCCGCTTATAATGACAGCCCATGCCATAAAGGGCTCGCTTAGCATTGCGATGTACAGGTAGCGCATGCTTTCGCTGATCACTATTCCGTTTTGCGAAAGAAGAACTGCGAGCTTATCCGCATTGAGAATTACGATTACTGTCTGAACAGTAATGATTGCAACTCCGATCAATGCAGTAACAATGCCGCTTTTAAGCGCCTGATCACGCCTGCCCTCGCCGATCAGATTGCCTATGATGACCGCATTAGCATTATTTAGAGCGAACGCTATTACATAGATTGCTGCTTCAATGCGAAGCCCGTTTGTAAGGGCAGCGATGATCTCTACATTGTTGCTTGGAAGCGAACTTATAATCAGAAAGAGCATCGTGGCTCCGAGCTGCCACATGATCTGCTGTAATCCGGTCGGCCATCCGATACCTATCATTTTCTTCAGCAGGTTTTTATCGAAATGCCGGCCCGGTATAATTAATTTTTTTATATGAACAGCATTTATCAGGCATCCTATTGAATAGCTGATCACTGTTGAAAGTATTATTCCCCTGAATCCTGCCGGGGTATAAAAAACAAGAAAGAAATTTAAACAGATATTAATAACACAGACTGCAGTCATTGTGAAAAGCGAACGTTTCACCATTTTGCATGCGCGAAGCAGTCCGTTCGATGCAAAAAGAAAAAAATTGAATACAAGACCCGCAGTGTAGATCCTCAACAAAGGAGCTCCGTATTCGCGTATTGCATCAGGTATATTAAGAATTCGTATAATTGCAGGTGAAATAAAGAAAGCAATCGTTCCGAGTATCAGTCCCAGAACAACCGAGGTAATTATAAGAGTATAAACAGCATTAGATAGGTCTTTTCTGTTATTCGCACCGAAGAAGCGTGAGACAACCGACACAGCGCCTACTGTAAGTGCATTCCCGACAACCATTATTACAAAATACATCTGGGAAATGAAGCCGACGGAAGCCTGTATTTCTTTGCCCAGTTTGCCTGCGATATATACATCAGCAATGCTTACGAGAAAATCTATAAGCATAATAATGATCATAGGCCATGAAATTGACCAGCTGTTTTTAAGTATATTTTTTATTTCCTGTCCGGAAAAATTGGCTGGTTCAGCAGGCGGATTATTCATCTATATTGTCAAAATCAATTTTTTCCAAAGCAGTAGAACCGCAGCATTCACATATATCATTTGTAGGCTGTTCATGTCCGCATAAAAGACATTCATATAAGAGTGATTCCGAACTGGAATCGTTTAAAATTTTTTTATAATTTTCGGAATTGACCATAATATTATTCCCTGTTGCAAAATTAAAGATCTCCGGATATATCTGCACTACTATAGATATATCCAGCCTGAGAATATGACAGTTACTGTTATATACGTATTTTTAGTCAAGAAATTCTTTAATTTTTTTTCTGATATTTGATCTTTGGAATAATGGAAGCTTATTGTCTTTATAAGCAGGTAAATTCTCTTCAAAGGTTTTATTGGTGTTGTTTATATAAAAAATACCAAGCGGGAACCTGTTGTTTTCAAAAGCTAAATGCATAGCCTTTTCCCTGTCATAAGGATCATGATTATTATCAAGATAGTAGGTATTTTCCTTATACCATTGATAAGTATTTATTTTATTAAAACTTACACAGGGCTGAAAAATGTCCACAAGAGAATATCCGCGGTTATTGACCGCTTTTTTTATAATCTCTTTAGTCTGTTCAATATCGGCAGCATAAGCTCTTGCCACAAAAGAAGCATTAAGCGATACAGCTACGGCCATCGGGTTGAAAGGCTCAAGATATACGCCGGTAACCTGCACGGGCGTTTTAAAGCCGCGTTCGCTGGTAGGAGACGCCTGTCCTTTTGTAAGCCCGTATACCATGTTATTGTGCACTATGTTTGTGATATCAGGATTGCGTCTTATTGTATGAATAAAATGATTGCCTCCTTCCCCATAAGTACATCCGTCTCCGCTGACTGCAATAACTGTGAGTTCAGGATTGGAAGCTTTAATTCCTGTTGCCGCTGGAAGAGACCTTCCATGAAGCCCGTTGAAAAAGTTTGCACGGATATACTGCGGAGTTTTTGCAGCCTGCCCTATTCCGGAAACCATTACTAATTTATCCTGGGCAATATTAAGCTCGTTTATTGCAAGCTTAAGTGCTTTAAGAATGCTGAAATTCCCGCATCCGGGACACCATGCAATGTCAACTGTATCTTTAAAATCAAATACTGAGTTCATGAAAATATCTCATTTTTTATTTTATACATTTTTTAATTTTTTTAACAATTTCTTCTACGGAAAACGGCATACCGTCATATTTCAGTATACTATAATCAAATACATGACCTGTCTCTGATCTTATTATCTTTGCAAACTGGGATGTCGCATTCTGCTCCAGTATAATCGTTTTTTTTGCTTTCTTCAGTAACGACATTGTCTTGTCCGGCAAAGGATATAACTGATTGAAATGCAGAAATGCAAGGTCATTATTGCCGATCAGTTTTATTGCTTCATTTATTGTACCGGATGTTGAACCCCAGCCGACAATTAAATACTTGTATTTTTTGCTTCCGGTCAATTTCGGCTGTATAGTATCTCCTGTCATTGCGCTTAGCTTTTTTAAGCGTTTGTTAACCATGCGCATTCTTGTATCAGGATCCTCGGTTATGTAATCTGCTTCATCGTGTTCATCGCTGTCTGCGCATACTATTCCTGTTCCGTAACCGGGTATCCCTCTGGGTGAAATACCATTTTTAGTAAATGAATGACGCTTATAACCGGGCGCGGTTTTAATAAAATATTTTTTTTCTTTCAGTTTTGAAAAGTCAATCAAAGACAGGTTATTTGCCGAATCAAGGAAATACTGATCGGTAAGTATGAATACGGGAACCTGGTATTTATCCGCTATATTAAATGCATTGCATGCAAGAGTGACCGCTTCGTCTTTTGTTCCCGGAGAAAGTATTACCCTCGGGAACTCTCCGTGTCCCGCATAGAGCGCCATTAAAAGATCAGCCTGCTCTGTTCTTGTCGGAAGACCCGTAGCCGGCCCGGGCCTCTGGGCAAGATGTATTACAATCGGGGACTCTATTGCGCCCGCAAGGCTTAAGCCCTCTGTCATCAACGCAAACCCGCCCCCGGACGTCGTTACCATGGCGCGTGCTCCTGCATACCATGCCCCGATAGCCATGTTGACAGCGCTTATCTCATCCTCAGCCTGTTCTACTACTATCCCCGAATCCTCCGCTTTTTGCGCCATATACACAAGAACACCTGTTGACGGGGACATGGGATATGATGATACAAAGCTGCATCCCCCTGCGAGCGCTCCTATGCTGACCGCGTCGCTTCCGTATAAAAGTATTTCGCTACGAAAGGCCTTTCCATGTTTAACCAAAGGATATGAAATCCGGGGCCGAAGATTAACTTCTGTATATTCATATGCTTTATTAAGTGAATAGATGTTATCCGCTATTTTTTCTTCTGTTAATTTTTTAAAGTAAGTCTTTAAAAATCCTGATGCTGTGTTTATATCAATTCCGGTAAGAGCCGTAATGATCCCGAAGATCATAATATTCATAATGATTTGCTTTCCGGAATCTTTTTCCGAAAGCTCATCCGCAAGTAAAACAATATTGTATTTGCCATTCTTATAACTGCTTTCGATATATTTATCCCGGCCAATAATAAGCGTGTCTTTTGTTATCCTGCTCCTGAGACGAGGCATGGAGCCTTCTTCAATAGGAAAAAGGATATCGATGCGGTCGACAAAAGAAGCTACGCGTTTGTTTGATATCCGGATCTCCGTAGAATTGTTCCCGCCTCTGATGCGCGACATGAATTCACTGTATGCGAATACATGAAATCCCGAAGTTTTCATAATCTTAAGGAGGAGCTGCTCAAGTGTCTGTAGCCCCTGCCCCGCAGATCCGGATATTACTACCGATATATCGTTTTTAAACTGAATTTTACTCATCTTGAATGAGGTTTACGTTTATAGACTCACATCAGTTTTCCAGTAGCCGTGCAGATTGCAGAATTCCACTATTGTAACTGTGCCTGATGTTTCTTTAAGATGAACACATCCTGCCGGATTGACGCCGAAAGGCGTAAAAAGTACTCTTTCTACAAATTTATAATTACGATAGCAGGCAGCCCATTGAATAAAATGCTTCTCTTCCATCGGATGAAGTGTTTTGCCTATTCTGAACAGAACGTCTGCGCATGACTGTTCAGGAATAAGTCCGCAGCTTTTGTTTACTGTAAGAACCGGTATGTGTTTTACCGGTGCTTCCGGGCTTTTTTCTTCCGATTCCTTAAAAATATTATCATTCTGCTTAAAACTGCTTTTCGGGGCTCCGCAAACAGGACATTTTTCCGGAGCTTCGTTAAACTCTAAATGGCCGCATCCCTGACAAATAAATACTTTCATAGAAATTCTCCTTGAAATAAATATTTATAATTATGATTATTTATTAATTTTTAACATTGGATTTGCAGGCAAAACCATATAAAACATTTGTTAAGTTTAGCAAATTGTTTTATCACTGAACATCTATTTTAATCCCTGAAATCAGGATTATATTATCTTATAAAATATCGACCTGTCAATACAGGCTATTCATGAATCAGCCTTAATGGATATTGTTAGAAAATATTCCGGGTAATACTGTAATGAGAACTATATCAGCAATGAATAATAAAATCAAACATTTATTTATAATTTTATTTTGCCTGATTATTGTCTTAATTCTATATTTTGTAAGCATAAACAATTATCTTCTTTTTCACAGCCTTGTGGAAATATTCGGTATTATTATCGCATGCGTAATATTTACAATTGCGTGGAACCTCAGGGACAGGATTTCAAATAATTATATTTTATTCCTTGGATTTGCTTTTCTTTTTGTAGCCGTAACTGGCATCATTCATACTCTGGCCTATAAAGGAATGAACCTCTTTACAAAGCATCCGGGAGCTAATCTCGCGACACAGATGTGGATTGCCGCAAGATACATGGAAAGCATTACACTTCTCATTGCTCCTTTCTTTGCCGGCAGAAAAATCAGGGAATCTGTTATTATACCGGCCTACAGTATTGTCACTGCTTTCATCCTGCTTTCGGTTTTTTACCTGAATATTTTTCCCGTATGCTTTGATGATTCATCCGGACTGACATCCTTTAAAAAAATCAGCGAGTATCTTATATCATTAATTTTTTTATTTTCAATATTTACGCTTCTTCGCAGAAAAAAATACTTCGAAAGAAAAATACTCAATCTGCTTTTATGCGCAATTACATTTAAAATCCTGTCAGAATTGTCTTTTACGGAATATACATCAGTTTATGATTTTATTAATTTCACCGGACATATATTCGCAGTAATATCATACTTCTTTATTTATGCTGCATTGATATCCACTGTATTGACAAAGCCTTTTGACCTGATCTTCAGGGACCTTCAGAATAAAAATACCGAATGTGCCAGCGAAATTGGTTTTGTCAGGGCGGTAATTGACGCTGCTGATGTCCTGGTTGTTGTTGTAGACAGAAACGCCAGGATAATGCTCTTTAACAAAACGTGCGAGCAAATGAGCGGATATACTCTCCCGGAACTGCACGGCAGGCCTTACTGGGAATTTTTTATTATACATGATGAACTGGAAAAAGTTAAAGCTAATTTTAAAGCGCTTATATCCGGCAGCTTCCCTGATATGAATACAAATTACTGGAAAATGAAAGACGGCTCTCTTAGACTGATATCGTGGTCAAAGACTGCACTTATGGATGAGAAAAATATTGTTGAATACATTGTAGCTGTCGGAAGAGATATAACCGATATTACAAATCTTCAGAGCGAGAATAAAAACATTGTGAGCATGATAGCCCATGATATGAAATCCCCTCTTCTGTCTGTTCAGCTTTTTTCAAATCAGCTTATAAAAAAATGGCATAAACTTGATGATGCAAAAATAAATGAATATTTAACTATAATACATAAAGAAGGCGATAAACTGAATTCGCTTATAGACGAATTCCTTGAATTTTCATTGATGAGACACGGGCTTATATTCCTTGATCTTAAACCTGTGAATCCATGCGCACTCATTAATGAATTACTATCTGTTTATTCAATCAGGGCAAAAGAGAATAATATTACAATAAAAAGCGATTGTTCATTTGATAATGAAATTTTCTGCGATGAATCGCGTCTGAACAGGGTATTAACCAACCTTCTCGATAATGCGATCAAGTTTTCCGGCGAAAATACTGTCATTACGATAAGAACACATAAAGACAAAGACTCTTTAAAAATTGAAATTCAGGACAGCGGCATTGGCATTGCTGATGATGATGTGCATAATATTTTTCATCCTTTTATTCGGGGCAAACAGGCTTCGGAAAAAAGCGGCTATGGCGTTGGTCTTGCTTATGTTAAAACTGTTGTGGAGAAACATAACGGAAGTATCTCTGTTAAAAGCAGGTTAGGCAAAGGCACTACTTTTACAATACTGCTGCCGCTGATTGAAAATGATAACAACGATTTTGTATCTGCCGGATCAGAACCGGCCAAAACAGGCTGATATGCGCCCTGCTCGCTTTTGTCTGTAAAACACCAACTTTCATCTTTTTCAGGTATCTGTAATATAGCACTTACTTTCTTTGCAACATTGTATGTTTCATATTTTACAGGGCTTATTACAGATATTACGAAGCTTACTCTCAATGTAACACTGTCTGTTTAACATATTACAGGGCTTATTGCAGATATTACAAAGCTTACTTTCTTTCTAACACTGTCTGTTTAACACATTACGGAGCATATTGCAAGCATTACTGAGCTTACTTTCTATGCAACATCGCCTGTTTCACATGTCACAGGGCGTATTTTCTTTACAACACAGTCCGTTTTACATGTTGCATGGCTTAAAGAGATTAACGATTGACTTTGTGCAGTTTTTCCGCTGGTTTCGACTCCGCTCAACCAGCGGAAAAACTGCACCCTGAGCGGAGTCGAAGGGTGTGAGATGTGTTAACAATTTCGTTAAATGCTATATTTTATTCAGCACATGCGTTATTTCGTATTTTTATTAGCTTACAGCATTAATTATTTATGTTCTAGAAGGATTTACAGAAGGCCAGGAAGGCGTACATCACCTGATTTATAATACTATTTGTTTTTTTTATTATAATATTTTTAAAGCGCCGCATACGATTAAAGCTGTTTCCGGCGCTTTGTGCGGTTTATTTATCAGCTTAACCTGAATTTGAGGCCGGATATTGACCTGAACTGCGCAGAAGAAGTTCCAAAAATACTTTTTACGTATTCTTTTACCCTGTACGCGACCGGAACCAGACCTGTTTCTTCACTGAACATAATTTCATCCCGTTCCCTTCTCGCTTTACTCAGATTTTTAAGATTGCCCTGGAGTTCTGTTGTAAGTGTAACAAGGATTTCTATATATTTATTCAGGGATTCAATTGTTAGGTCTGCCTCATTCGGTTTATATTCCGGAATATCCGCGAGCCTTATGACAAGCTGCCGGAAGTTGTATGTGCGGCTGTCCACGCTCATCCGGGAAACGGACTTTTCTCCTTCGTTTTTACTGGATGAAATTCTTCTTCCTGTAATTTTTTTACCGAGAGCCGAGATTTCCTCAATTATTTTTGGGTCAACACCTGTAGATTTTACAGCTCCTTTTATTCTCGTTATAAGGCTGTTCATGTTTTCAAAAACAGTCTGTCTTACGTTTACTGAATCCCTGTATATTGAATCCGCCTTCTGAAGCAGAATAAGCGCCTCATCTGCTTTATTCCTGAGCGTTTCAAGGCCCGGTATTGTCAATGATTCCGCAGAGGGATTATAATCCGCTCCGAACGATTTTATGGCAATAATCATCTCAACAAAATTAGCTGTGTTTTTGGCATATCCTGTCTCCGATTTTGATATCTTTTTCTCTGCCGAAGGTTCTGCTGCTATTGTTTCTGCCGACATAAATTTCTCCTTTTAGTTGTATTTTAATGTTGTTTCCTGATATATTAATAAGTGAAGTATTTAATTCTATTATACAGAATTAAATATATCCTATAAAAATATAATGTTTTTTTTAGATCGTCAAGCAAGGAGACATAAAAAATACAAAAAAAGTCTACCTCTTCCGTTTTTTTTTCGGAGGGATACGGAAAGGAAGCATGCTCATAAGCTTTATCCCTTTCCTGTAAAAAATACAGGAAAGGGATAAAGCTTTTAGTATAAAGAATGTATTTTAATCAGGATTCTTTGTACGTTTTTTTTTAATTCCAGCTGTAAGAAATATGGAAAAAGATCAAATTATCATCGGGCCTCATCTGGAAAAGAGATCCCAGGCTTAGCTGCATAATATGAATGTCGAATCCGATAATTTTACTTATATATGAAGTGCTTAAGGTATCTTCCTGGTCAGGGCTGCCTTCTGTTTCAATAGTAGTGGTGCTTTTCGTTTTATCATATTTGAGCACCCCGAATGGAATAAGCCCTACGTTTTCCCCTAACGGTATATAGAGCTGAATACCTGCCTGAAGTCCGAGTGTTGTGCTGCTTATTTTCATATTTGTTTCCACACCACCTGAAGTAGAGCCGTTGATCCTGCTTACATTGCCGGAACCGCCTCCGAACATATTTACATGAAATGAGTCAGCAGATCCGATAGTTAAAATATTTAAATTAATTCCCAAACCGCCTGTGGCACCCTTAAGTGAAAAATCGGACGATGAATCTTCGGATTCTCCGGACATATACATTCCATTAAAGTTTAAAGAAAGCGCCGCTCTTTCCCAGAAATTATCAACGCCATAACTTCCGCCATAACCTTTGAGTGTAAAGTAATCACTGGAAAATCTCATGTACTGGCCGCTGATTGTGTTTAAGCTCTGGCCGCTTTCCAGCCAGTATGCTGACGGCATTGCCGGTGCAGGTGAAGGCTCTAATTTGTCATCGGCAATTAATACAACGGATACATTTAATAAATAAAATAAGGAAAAAGTGATAATAAAATACTTAGCAGACTTCATAAAATAATACCTCCCGTTATTATTTTTTTATAACTGCGTTTTTATATAATGAAAATATCTTTTAGAAAGTCAACGTATATTTTGCTTTAAAGTTATATGTTGATATAAAACCTTTTAAGGAATTTTTGAAATATAAAGCAATTATGTTCCGAATAGCAGGAGCGCGTGTGGTGCAATAATCCGCGTCTCCTGTATTATAATTGACAAATAGTTATCTTAGTGTCATATTATTTAGTAACTATCTCAAAAATACAAATTTACATGGATTACTGAATATAAAATGAATAAGGAAAGGTTATGGACCAGGGATTTCATCAGTACAGCGATTATAAATTTTTTAGTTGCTATGGTCTTTTTTTTACTGATGGTCACATTAGCTCCATACGCCATCAATGAATATCAGGCTTCTACAAGTGCGGCAGGGCTCGTTTCCGGTATTTTTATTATCGGAGCATTACTCGGCCGATTAATAATCGGGCCTTTTATAGAAGATATAGGCAGTAAAAAAATTTTAATGATCAGCCTGATATTTTTTATTTTCACGTCAGCATTATATTTTGGCGCGGTCAACTTATCACTTTTGCTTATAAACAGGTTTTTACACGGGATGGCTTTCGGGGCAGTAACCATTTCCACAGGGACAATTATTGCTAAAATTGTCCCTGTAAACAGACGCGGAGAAGGCATCGGCTATTTCAGTATGAGTACACTGGTAGCAACGGCTATCGGCCCTTTTCTGGGAATATTTTTAAGCCAGCTTGCAAATTTTAAAATTATCTTCATTTTAAATTTAGTATTAGCTCTCCTTTGCCTTGCCATGTCATTTTTTATCAGCAGCCTGGATGTTAAGCCAGACAGGCCTGGTATTCCGGTAAATGCAGCAAAAAATTTTCATATTTCCGGCTTGCTTGAACCCAGGGTAATACCGATTTCCATAATCTCATTAGTCATTAGTTTTTCTTATTCAGGTGTATTAAGTTTTCTGTCTTTCTATGCAAAACAGATTAATTTAGTAGAAGCAGCCAGATGGTTCTTTCTTGTATATGCCCTGGCTATCTTTATTTCCAGGCCATTTTCCGGCCGGATTTTTGATGTTAAAGGCGCAAATATAGTGATATATCCATGCCTTTTCATATTTGCATTCGGTATGGTTCTGCTCAGCCAGGCAAACTCCGGAATCATTCTGCTGTTAGCAGGCGCAATAATCGGCCTGGGTTTCGGAAACTATATATCCTGCGCTCAGGCAATTTCCATTAAAGTAGCTCCTCCTAACAGATTAGGACTGGCAACATCAACCTATTTTATTTTCTTTGATTTCGGATTCGGAATAGGACCTTACTTGTTCGGAATACTGCTTCAATTCTCAGGATTCCGTGAGTTATATTTCACGGCAGCTATCGTGATACTTTGCGCTGTTGTTTTTTACTACTTTTTATACGGGAGAAAGGCAGCGCTTGAATAATCGCATTCTCACAACAAATATCAGACTTATTGCAAAACAAAAATTTTTTGCTTAATCTTAATATTTTCATGATAAAAAAGTTTGTATCAGGAACAGGAGGCATGAAAAATGAAAAATAATCCATTGCCGGTAATTACAATCAGCCGCCAGTTAGGGTCAGGAGGAACATATATAGGCCAGCAGCTGGCAAAAAAACTCAATATTTTTTACGCTGACCGTGAAATAATCAGTCAGGCGGCAAAACATCTTTCAATATTAAAGGAAGAATTGGAATTGCGCGATGAAAAAATACTTACATTCTGGCAGTCATTCCTTCAACCCTATGCAGTTGGGTTAGACAGCTATATTCCTCCACAGGTTATCCCTCCCTCAGACCGTAAGGTATTTGATGCTGAAAGTGAAGTGATAACCGGTATTGCAAAGGAACGTCCGGCAGTTATAATAGGACGATGCAGCTCTTATATCCTTCGCGAACATTCGAATCATGTCAGCATATTTTTACACGCTGATATATCTTTCCGCAAAGGCCGTGTTCAGAAAATGTATAATGTATCGGAAGAAGCAGCAGAAAAAATGATTATTCAGAACGATAAAGACAGGGCTCTCTATAATTATACATTCACTGGAAAGGAATGGGTAGACACAACACAGTACGACATTTCAATCCAGACAGGCAAAATAGGTGTTGATAAAAGTGTAGATTTTATTTTGAAGTACCTGGATTTAATTTAGATAAGCATAAGAGCAATATTTATGAATAATAAAAAAGTATTAATTTCGAGAATGTTTTCTGATATAGAAGCAGAATTATTAAAAGATGCAGGATTGTTTATAACCAGATGGAATAAAGAAAGACCGATGACACAGGATGAATTAATTGAAAAAGCGAAACTTCATAATGCATTGTTCTGCACATTGTCAGATAAAATTGATAAGAAATTTCTAAGCGAGTGTTCTCATCTTGAAATTATTTCTCAATATGGCGTGGGTTACGATAACATTGATATTCCTGAAGCAACAAGGCTGGGAATACCGGTTGGCTATACACCTGATGCGTTGACTGAGGCAACTGCAGATATCGCATTCGGATTAATGATAGCGGTTTCACGAAAAATGTTCTTCATGCATAAAAAAATAATTAAAGGTGAATGGGATTACTTTAAACCAAGGGCTAATCTTGGAATGGAGTTAAAAGATAAAACACTCGGGATTTACGGGCTTGGACGTATCGGCGTAAAAATGGCTGAACGATGCAAAGGCGCTTATAATATGAAGATTATATATCATAACCGTAAACCAACTCCGAAAGCTGATGAATTACAGGCTGAATATGTTGATTTTAATACCTTGTTAACCCGGAGCGATGTGGTTTCCCTTCATTGTACATTGAATGAAGAGACAAAAGGTGTTTTCAATAAAGAAGCTTTCAGTAAAATGAAGCCGAGTTCTATATTTGTCAACACATCGCGTGGGATGGTACACAATGAGCACGATCTGATCGAAGCGCTGAATACGGGAACAATCTGGGGAGCAGGACTCGATGTGACAAATCCTGAACCGATGCAGCCGGACAATCCGTTGCTGCAAATGGAAAATGTCGCGGTTTTACCGCATATCGGTTCAGCAACAATTGAAGCAAGGACCGAAATGGCAAGAATGGCAGCTGAAAATATAATTGAGTTCTATAAAAATAAACGTATTCCTCATATTGTAAATCCGGAAACAATAAAAAATAGGCAAGTATAACAGACAAAATGAAACAATGGTACGAAATATTATTTGAAAATTATGCGGAAAAATATGAAAAAGATATATTCGGAGCAAAACTCGGCGCATTTTCCAGAAGCGATAAGCTTACAACCGAGGATTTTGAAATGCTTGTTATTGCCGAAAAATAAATTCATAGAAATAAGAAGTGGAATTTTTTTTACTTCTGCGAGTCAATATACCAGCGGATTGCAAACTGCATTAATTCATCGGAGTCTTTAAGGTCGAGTTTCTTTTTGATATTTCTTCTATGCGTCTCGATTGTATTAACGCTTAGATTTAATTTTTTTGCAATTTTCTGAGTACCGAATCCGTTCCCTAAAAGCTGAAGTATTTCAAACTCCCTGTCCGATAAATTATCAATAGAAGAATTGATGCTTTCATTAGATTTATGCAGTACTTTGGATACGATATTTAACGAAGCTTCTTTGCGTAAATAAAGTTTACCGGCAAGAACATCCCTTATTGCAGAGATTATATTGCTTTCGGCTTCGCTTTTCATGACATAACCGCGTGCTCCTGCAGCAATAGCTCGTTCAGCATAAAGAAGATCATCATGCATTGAAATAACTAATGATAGAACAGCCGGGAAACGCTGACGTATGGATTTTACCAGGTCGAGACCGCTCGCGCTGCCCTCGAGCCGCAGATCAACCAGTGCGAGATCGGGTTTAATGTCGCCGATCATTTTAATCCCATCGTTAGCGCTTCCTGTTTCACCGCATACGATTAAATCATCTTCATCTTCTATAATAAGCTTAAGTCCCTGTCGTACAACCGGATGATCATCAACGATAACGATTTTATATTTATTCCCTGACGGCATAAATGCAAAATATAATTATCATTTCATTTATTTCAAGAATTAATTTTTTTTGTAATTAAATAGAGGGCTTTTTTAATTTTTCCAGTACTTCCCTGTTGCAATCCGAAATTTTACAGACAAGAGTTTCCTCCGGTATGCAGCCGCTGCAGACTTTTTTTAAAAGAATATTCAATAGATATGAAATTCCCGTGAGATCCTGTTCAATATCTTTAAATTTATTAAATCCGTTTTCTCTCTCTTTCAATTCCAGAGCATTTATAATAATATCTTCAAGTTTCCTTATTTTCGTAATATCCTTTATGTAAATAAGAATATAAGATATCTGGTTTAGCTCATTGAGAATCGGAAAATAATTACAGGAAAATAAATTTTCATTTTTAAACTGCTCAAAATGCTGGGATAATCCGGTTTTTAATAACGCATTCAGATATTCTCTTTCTGAATCTGATAAATACATAATGATATTATATTGCATCAATTGTTCTGGTTTTGATTTTAACAACCTGCAGGCAGCATTATTTATTAAAATAATATTTCCGTCTGTATCAGCAAGAATTATTATATCATCAAGAATATTCAGAAGATCGGTATAAATTTTTTTATCCAACCCTGAATTGCAGAATTTAGCCGGCATTTTTTTTATTTAAAAAATATAATTTATACTATAAACAGAATAAACTTATAGAAGATGTCTCATTCTGCAATGAGACATCTTCTATAAAAAAGATTAAAGTCTATTGACTTAATCCATTTGTATAAAGGGGGATTGAATGAAAAATCGTTCATCTCTAGTTTAACTGAATTATGATTTAATGTAAATTGTTGAAATCCATTGTTATGTATTAATGGATTTTGTGAGGCTATTGTGGGTTTAAAAAAGTCTGCTGAAATCAATATCAGGAATATTTTTAAAACCAAAAACCGGGATATCGATTATGGTTGCCTGAAACCAATACTGACTGATATATTTTTCTATTACTTCTCTTGTGTCCTGTGCTATCTCTTTTTCCTGTTCCGGAAAATTATTATATGTTATTCCGATAATATCCAAATCTCTGTTTTTTAGCGCTTCCAGGGTGAGAAGCGTATGATTGATACTGCCCAGTCTGGGGTATGTTACAACAATAACAGGATATTTATGCTCCTCAATGTAATCAAGTATTGTTATGTCCGGAGTCAGCGGCACATATATTCCGCCGCTACCTTCAAGAAGCACAGTTTCATATTTCTGGCTTAATTCGTTGGTAGCCTGAGCAATAACATCAGGATCAATTTCTTTCTGTTCCATTCTGGCTGAAAGATGAGGTGATGCCGGGTATTTAAAAATGTACGGACATGTCAGCCCTTTTTTATCCATTTCAGTCAGATCAATGCCCATAATTTTTCTATGGGTTAAAATATCTTCAGATGTGTTTTCACATCCTGTTTGTACTATCTTTTGTGTGATCACAGGTATATTATTCTGCCTCAGATAGCGGGCAATCAGTCCGGTTACAAGTGTTTTCCCGGAGCCTGTATCAATTCCTGTTATAAATATTACTGACATACGTTTCTAAGCTGGAAAAAGTAAGATAATTACTCCACAATCTCTAAATATTCATGAAAGATTTTTAAAATATATAAAACTATTATATGCATTCTAAAAAAATCAAATATAAATTTCATTCATTTTTAAATAATTATTCCGATAAAATATCCGGTATGGATTCAATATCTTCCCAATCTATATTCGCTGTCAATGATATTCTTATTCTTGATGTACCCTGAGGAACTGTAGGCGGCCTTATGGGGAAAACTAAAAATCCTTTTAGCTGAAGATCATCCGATATTTGGATAGTTTTCGCTTTATTACCTGTAATTGCGGGTACTATCTGGCTTGCTCCGGCAGTTTTTATATTCTTATCTGTCAGGGAAATACGAAGTCTTTCCGCTACAGACTGAAGTTTGTCTCTTTTTACTTTTAAACCGTGTAACTTTTTTAAAATATAGATATTCCAGTTTACAATAACCGGCGGCAATGCTGTGGTATAAAGAAGAGTACGTGTGTTATTTATAAGATATTCCTTCAAGACCTGATTTGTTATTGCATAAGCTCCCTGTGACGCAAAAGCTTTTCCGAATGTGCCTATAATAATATCAACATCTTTAACGGAGTCCTCTCTTTCGCATATCCCAAGGCCGGAATCTCCGAATAAGCCGACGGCATGAGCTTCGTCGATATATAAAAGAGCGTTATATCTGTTTTTTATTTCAACAAGCTTTTTTATATCCGCAATGTCGCCATCCATACTGAATACAGATTCAGATATTATAATTGCTTTATTATATTTTTCTCTATTTTTCTTAAGTATGGAATCAATTTGATCATAATTAAAATGTTCATAGGGAATACAATGGGCTCGCGATAATCGTGTGCCGTCTATTATGCTCGCATGATTAAGGCTGTCGGAAAGTATAAGGCTGTTTTTATCCGTCAGTGTGGAAATTATCCCGATATTGGCATGATACCCGCTGTTAAAGACAAGGGCCTCTTTAAGCTTATTATTTTTATTTGAGTCTTCAGGTTGAATTGTCTTGTTATACAGATCCGACAATAAGCTCTCAAGGTCTGAGTATAACTCATAATTTCCTGACAGCAGTCTCGATGAAGTGCTTCCCGGCCCGAATGAATCAATCATATTATGATCATTAAGCTGAGCGTAAAAATTATTTATACACTCTTTATCTGTAGCTAAACCTAAATAATCATTTGATGATAAATTTAAATATTTTTTATTATTATAAATAACAAATTTATTATTTCTTGAATGAATAATTTTTAAAAACCTGTATTGATTATCCTGTTTTAATTGATTAAGCTCGTTTTCAAAAACAGTATATAAATCAGCCATGACACTGCCCTTCTTCTTTAACCGCTTCAGCAATAGCTTCCGTCAATTGCGAGAGATCATCGGGTACTATTATATACGAAGGCATTATATAAATCAGTTTTCCGAACGGCCTTACCCATACGCCGCGTTCAACAAATCTTCGGGTGATTGACGGCAGGTTCACATGCTGCTTCATCTCTACAACGCCAATCGCTCCAAGGGCCCTGACATCCCTGACATTTGAAAAACCGGCGCACACTTTCAGTTCGTTTTTAAGCTGATTTTCAATATTTTTTATTGTTTTCTGATACTCCGAACCAAGAAGCAGTTTTATGCTCGCGCACGCCGTTGCGCATGCGAGCGGGTTTGCCATAAAAGTTGGACCGTGCATAAATGCGCCGCTCCCGAACGCTGATATGCTTCTGCTTACAGCGTCAGTCGTCAATGTTGCAGCAAGCGTCATATAGCCGCCTGTCATTGCCTTTCCCACGCACATAATATCTGGCGCTACACCGGCGTGCTCGCACGCGAATAGCCTGCCGGTACGTCCGAAGCCTGTTGCGATCTCGTCCAAGATCAGAAGTACGTTATATCTGTCGCATAACGCCCTTACTCTGCGGAGGTATTCGGCAGAGTAAAAGCGCATGCCGCCGGCTCCCTGTACAATCGGTTCAAGGATCACGGCAGCAATTTCCTCATGGTGTTTTCCAATAAGGCCTATAAACGAAGAAATGTCGTTCTCATCCCATTCTCCGCCGAATCCGCATTCCGGAGCGTCAGCAAAGTACTGAAGAGGAAGCACTTTACTGAACATTTCATGCATGCCTGTAACAGGATCGCATACAGACATTGCATAAAAAGTATCTCCATGATAGCCGGATCGTATTGTAAGTAATTTACTTTTCTCCGGCATCCCGAGCGATAACCAGTATTGTATTGCCATTTTAATCGCTACTTCCACTGAAACAGAACCGGAATCGCAAAAGAAAACTTTTTGAAGCGGTGCAGGAGTAATATCCACCAGGTAGGAGGCAAGTTCAACCGCAGGCTTATGCGTCAATCCTCCGAACATTACATGCGACATGTTTTTAACCTGATCTTTTAAAGCTTTATTAAGCACAGGATGATTGTAACCGTGAATTGCTGACCACCACGACGACATCCCGTCGATCAATTCTCTGCCATTATCAAGCTTTAAACGCACACCCGAAGCAGAAACAACGCGGTATATCATCTGGGGATCATTCATTGAAGAGTAAGGATGCCAGATATGGTTTCTGTCAAACTCTAAGAGTTCATTTTCTTTAAGCTTTATCATATTATCTGAAGTTATTTTTATGTATTCAGCGGCAGTATTGCTTTATATTACTGATGTTTAAACATATCCAGTTCTTTCTGGAACAGCATATCATCTTTAATTTCACGGCCTCTTGTAGTAAGATATCCGCCTGTAATGAATCCATTTGCTCCGGCAAGCATAATTAAACCCTGAAAATCCTTCATTTTTGTTTCCCTGCCGGCTGCAAATTTTATTATCTTTGAAGGATTTATCAATCTGAATAATGCGAATGTCTTAACAATCTCCGATACAGATAAAGCTGCCTGATTTTCAAGCGGAGTGCCTTTAATGGGAATTAACACATTAATCGGTATAACATTTACATCAAGTTCTTTTAATGCGAACGCCATCTCAACACGGTCGTCCATTGTTTCTCCGAGACCGATTATACCGCCGCAGCAGACATTTATCCCGTATTTTTTTAATAATTTTACAGTGTCGAATTTTTGCTCAATGGTATGTGTTGTGGAAATCAGTTCTCTATATTTTTTAGGATTAGTCTGGATATTAATATTAAAATGATAAATATTGTGCTTCGAAAGTTTTCTCACAGTTTCATCGCTCATATTTCCGATTGACACGCATACATTCTTTTCCGGATATTTTTTATGTATGGCATCTATTGCATCTGTGATCTGCATAAATTCTTTAGAGAGCGTTCCATAGCCTGTCCCGCTGGTAACTATTGCAAAACTTTGAACACCGGCTTCGTAACACTCCTCAGCTTTTCTTACAATTTTATCAATGCTTTCCAATGGATATGTTTCAGCTTCTGTTTTATTATGCGACGACTGTGCACAAAATCTGCAATCTTCATTACATACTCCGGATTTTGCGTTCATAATCGAACAAAGACTCTTTTCATTTGCGAATCTTTCTTTTACTTTATTTGCCAATGAAAGTAAATCTAATATATCTTCACCATTTAACTGGGATAATTCATAAAAATAATTTTGATCTAATTCTTTTCCATTTAAAATTTCATAGGCTTTTTCTATAACTGGATTAAGCATAATAATATATGTCCTCTGATTAATTCATTTTTTGACATTATTTGAATGAATAGTATGTTAGTCGAGTTTTTTTTATATTTTTTAAATTATGATGACTGGAAGGATTTTTTTGTTGATTTATGTATACTATTTATTAAGCTAGTACAGCGTCACACTTGTTTTTAACGGTTAAGAATGCCGTAAATTGAAATACATTACAAACTTTTCTGCGGAATTAGGCCTTCCTGGATAGTTTTTCTTGTTTTAAATAGCTTTTACATCAGGCCTGAAAGACGTCCTCAAAAATTTTGCAATGTATTTCAATTAATGTGATGCTATGGTAATATTGAAGAATAAAAGCCAACGTAGCTCAGTAGGTAGAGCAGCTCACTCGTAATGAGCAGGTCATCGGTTCGATTCCGATCGTTGGCTCATAATTATTTTCCGCTTAAATCTTCATATAACATTTTTGCGAGACCCAGGTTGGATGTTTTAGATAGATTTAGTGCATACTCGTCATAGAGCATATCTTCGAATATTTTTTCAGCAAAACCGCCGTCAATAAGCTTTTCTTCCGGAAGGGTATTTCTCATTTCCTTCAGCATCCTGCTTACAAATATCGATTCCATTTCAATACACACGTTCATGAGCTTTGTATCGATTTGTTTTTGATGATTATTTGCTGAATAAATATTATTTTTATCTTCTGTACTCCTATTCAGACTTTGATTGAGAAAATTTTGAAACTTATTTTCCTTATTTGATGTTATGGTTTTTAAATTCGTATTTATATTAAAACTTTCCGGTTTTAGAATGTCTGTAATTTCCATACAAGTTCCTATTTTATTATTAGATTCGCATGAAGCGCGCCTGCATCTTTAATCGCTTTTAATATTGCGATAATATCCCGTGTTGAAGCTCCTATATAGTTCAGTGAATCAACAATATCCTTTACTGAACTTCCTTTAATAGCTGCAGTGCTTGCGGTTTCACCTGTACTGCCAATAGCGCCACCTTCTCTGCTTCCAACTTTAATTATCATTCCATCTTTACTAACAACAACATCGGAGATTTTAACATCTCCGCCCATAACAATTGTCCCGTCTCTTTCATTTATAACCACGCGGGCTTCAGTACCGGGATTTACTTCCATATTCTCTATTGTTGAAATGAACTCAGTTAAACCGGTATCTTTTGGTATTAAAAGCTTTATTCTGCCATTGTTCACGATTTCAGGCTTTGATTCTATATACCGGCCTTCTACTGCTTTAATAATATTATTTGCAACTGTAAAGTCCCAATCTCTCAGTATCAGTATAATAGCGTTATTTGCTACAATATCCGGCTCCAATGCCCGTTCAACTATCCCGCCATTAACTACATTCGCAGCAGTACTTATCTTCTTTCCGCTTTTTGGAGAAGAAAATGACAATGAACCCTGCGACACAACATATATACGTCCATCAGCTCCCATAAGCGGAGACTGCACAAGTACTCCGCCTTCAAGCGATTTAGCATCCCCGATAGATGAAACAGCAACATCAACTCTGTCTCCGATTCTTACGAATGATGGAAGTTTTGCAGTTAAGAATACAGCAGCTATATTTTTCGATCTATAATTCTCATCTTCTGTAATACCGATGCTTTTTAAAACACTTTTAAGTGATGATTCCGCCAGGGAGGTTTTACTGTCTCCCGTACCCTGCAATCCGACGACTACTCCAAAACCGAACACCTGATTTTCTTTAAGCCCGTCAATAAATGCGATTTCTCTTATTTTTACATTAACCGCTGAATACAAATTATTCTGCAGTAAAAAAAATACGGCAGTAAAGTATAATAGGAACGATAATTTCTTCATATTTCCCGGTGTCCGTTTACCTGCTTATCTCTCTTAGCATTTTATTCAGATAATCAATAATAATCTTTTGTTTTTCATCTTCAGTTAATGATGTTGATGAAGCTTCGTCTTCTTTTAATTCTTCCCTTTCAATATTGATATTACTTCTTTCAAGTAGCCCGCGTATCTCCAGCCGGAAATCTGCAATATTTTTTGATAGAACGCTTCTGCCTTTCACAAGCTCAGGATCAACAATTCCCGATACAGCAAATCTGTTTATCTTACCGTTAAAGGAATATTCCCTTACACCTGCAATAGTCAGTTTTCCACCTGCAAGCCTGTTTAATACTCTCGAAGCAATGGATATTGTCAAACCTCCCTTGCCTGAAAGATCAGCTTTATCACTGCTTGAAATCTTTTTATTTGAATTGATCTTTGGAAGAAATCCTGTAACAGTTGTGTCGGGATTGGAGACAATATTATACGAATTGTCATTATTGAAAGTAAGGTTAAATCTTAATTGTGAAACATCATTTATATTAACTACAATAACATCACCCACATTAAGATTTGTACCTGACGCGTAAATATTTCTGTCTCTCCATATAGTTCTTGAACTAAGAGATAAAGGAATACAAAGCATGTAAGATATAAAAATTGCAAAGGCAATAAAAAACTTCATATATTTACCTCAACACGTTCTCTGCCAATAATCTTTGCCTTAATAAATTTTTTCATGGTTAATTTATTGGTAATTCGTACCGTTATTTCATCGTTCAACTTTCCATCATTAACCGCTATTCCTTTCAGTACTAATGAAATCCCTTTATTATTTACAACGACTTCAACCCGGTCTCCTTTTTTTAAAAAAAGTTCATCATGGTCCACAATTGTTATATCATTTGAACTATTATTTATAACGCGAACGGCGTTTCCATAAATGGATATACTTTCTTCAGTATAACTTTTTAATATTGATAGTATTTCTTTTTTATCGATATATCCGTCTGAATATATTTCACACTCAATATTAATTTTTTTAATTTGTTTAATATCGGAACGATCGGAATCTATTAATGCAATATCACCTAATAATAGATTATTTTCAGCTGTTATTTTTGGAAACAGTATCAGTTTTATATCAGCGCTTTCAACTGCGCCACATAATAAAAAAATTAAACTGATTACTGAAAATAACCGGTTAATCATTATCTTTTTAATCCGATTGCAGTTGCCAGCATACTGTCCGATGTCTGTATTGATTTCGAATTAATTTCATAAGCGCGCTGAGCAACGATCATGGCTACCATTTCTTCAACAACTTTAACATTCGACATTTCAAGAAATCCCTGATGTGTCTTTGCCATACCGTCCATGCCTGGCTGTCCTATGATCTCCTCGCCGGAAGCAGGTGTAATTTTATACAAATTAGCTCCGATATTGGAAAGACCTGCCGGATTGACAAAGCGCACTATTTCAAGCTGCCCGACATCTATCGGATCCTCATCCCCTGTTACATTAACGGTCACTCTGCCGTCCTGGCTTATTGAAAGCGTATTCATTATAAAATTTTCTGGAAGTATAAGAGGCGGCTCAAGGAGATAGCCGTTGGAGTTTACAACCTGCCTGTTGGAGTCAATTTTAAATGATCCGTCCCGCGTATATGCAATGCTTCCGTCGTATAACTGGACTCTGAAAAACCCTTCTCCTTCAAGAGCTATATCAAGCTTGTTCTCTGTTGATTGAAGACTGCCCTGCTGGAACATTTTTTGAGTTGCAGCTGTTTTAACTCCGTGTCCTACCTGAATGCCTGTAGGTACTTCTGTTACTTCCGTTGCAGGCGTGCCTGCCATTAAAATTGTCTGGTAAATAAGGTCTTCAAATTCCGCTCTGGCTTTTTTAAAACCTGTTGTATTTACATTGGAAAGGTTATTCGAAATAGTATCAATATTGAACTGCTGTCCAATCATTCCTGATGCACCTGTCCATAATGATCTTAACATTTTATCCTCCTGAATATTTATTCAAAAATTCTGTTATATATTACTTGAACCTTGAATTTATCTATGGTTTTCTTATTATTCTGTTTTATGTCTTATAGATATTTTCGGTAATTCTTACCATTAGCTTTATATTAAAAAGAAATATTATCATTACAAATTTTTCCATTGACAAATATTATTATATGAAAAAGATAAAATATTATACCAAATTACCGGAGTAACAATTTATGAAGATTAAAATATCTTTAATGGCATTTATATTTATAACAGCAATTCTTTATTCATGTTCATCAACAGAAAAAAAAGCAGAAATACCGGAAAAAGTTAAGGACGGCCCGGGTAAAATTTACTGGGAAGACGGTTCGCTGAAAGGGAGGGGAAACTTCATAAATTTCCAGAAGGATGGCAAATGGACTTTATTCCACAAAGATTCAACATCAAAACTCGCTGAAGGAAACTATTTAAACGATAAACAAAACGGAAATTGGATTTTTTTTCATAGAAACGGAGTCAAAAGCCTGGAAGGTTCTTTCGAAAATGATCAGAAAACCGGGTTATGGATTGCCTACTATGAAACAAGCGAGAAACTATGGGAAGCCAGGTATGTTATAAGAACTACTGACATGGGGAAAATTGGTGGGATGGAAGGGAAAAAAATAACTTATTATCCATCAGGCAGTGTAAAAATGGAGGAGGAATACGTAAAAGGTGAAAAAAAAGGCAGAAGCCAGGAATTTTATGAAAACGGCACGCCAAAAGAGATCTCATGGTTCAGCGATGATAAACATAACGGCAAAAGCAACGTGTATTGGCCAAACGGGAAACTTAAAGAGCAGGGAATTTTTCAGGGCGGATTAAGAAACGGCGACTGGAAATTCTTTTATGATAACGGACAGCTGCAAATGGCCGGCAATTTTATTATTGGAAAACTGGATATCAAAGGAGAAGAACAAACTCTTTCGCAGATGAACGGAAAATGGCAGTATTTTTCCAAAGAAGGACATTTACAGAAAGAAGGTAACTATGAAAAAAGCAAAGAAATCGGATTCTGGAGATTTTATTCTTACAAAAACAATGTCAGACAATTAAAAATGGAGCTTGAATTAAAAGGAGGAATGGCAGCGGGCAAGGGAAAGATATATGAAAACGGATCGCTTGCCGGTGAAGGCGGATTGATGGGTACAGTGAAAGCATTATATATAAAACTGGTTAACGGGAAAGAAGCAGGTGAAGAACAATTTTCGGAAACTCCTCCGGATAATCCAAAAGGCAATATCTCTTATAAATGGAACGGCAACTGGTCAATGCCCAGGATAAACGGTTTATGGTCTGAATATCATCCCGGCGGAAAAAATATAAAAACCGAAGCAAACTATATGATGGGTAAACTTAGCGGCAAATATAAAGAATATTTTTCAAACGGCAGGATAAAAGCTGAAGGAGAATATATGAACGGCAAAAAAAACGGGATGTGGAAAGTCTATAATGAAAATGGGACATTGAACAAAGAAGAATCCGGCCGCTGGATGATAGGAAAGAAATCAAAAGTGCAATAGAAGATATTGAATCGTGGTTCAGACTACATAAAATATTTCACAGCGTTTTTAAATATCATGAGTCCTTCGCTCTCTTCCGGAAGAGAATAACCTTCCCTCTTTGCTTTTTCCTTTAAATAGGTCCAGTCATCGCGCTGAGTAAATAAAATATTCCGTTCCGGATGTGGCATCATCCCCATCATTCGTCCGGATCTGTCGCAAACAGCAGCTATATCATTGATTGATCCATTTGGGTTATACGGGAATTCACCATCCGCACGACTTCCGTCAGGTTTGGAATAACGCATTGCAACAAGGCTGTTCTTTTCGATCCTACTCAGAATTTCATCCTGTGCAATGAAATTGCCCTCGCCGTGAGCAACAGGCATCCGCATACTTTCAATGTCTTTTGTGAAAACCGAAGGTGAATCAGCTATGTTTAAATCAACCCATCTGCATTCGTACCTGAATGTCCTGTTATATTCGAGCGAAATTTCCGCTTTAGTCAAAACTCCGTCCATAGCAGGCAGTATGCCAAGATTTACCATAACCTGGAAGCCGTTGCAAATACCCAATATAAGCTTATCTTTCTCAATAAATGCCCTGAACTCCTCGCTTAGATTGTTCTTGATTTTATTTGCCATGGCTTTCCCTGCGCCAGTGTCATCTCCGTACGCAAATCCTCCGGGGAATGCAAATATCTGATAATTAAACAATGTCCCCGGAGAATCAATAATTTCGTTTATATGCATTACAGAAGAAACGGCACCTGCTTTATTAAAAGCAAAAGCCGTTTCCTCTTCGCAATTTATTCCGTATCCGGTAAGTATCAGCGCGCGCGGTTTAGGCATATAAAATATTACCTCATTTTTAATTCTTTTAAGAAAGATGATCTTTAAATATCATTTTGTTGCCATTAAAGTTTTTTTCATAGGGCTTCGGCCAACTTCCGAAAAACAAAATTTTTAAAAATCCGTATTTTTGCTTTTTATGGTTTCTTTAGGATTTGTACCAGCCCGTTGTTTGGAATGGATTACTAAGTTGTCTTATACTCTATCTTTACATCTACAGGATATTTCTTTTTTAACTCATCAACTGTTTTTATGTATATTTCACTTTTTTTCTGATCCATCAACTGCTCCCTGATATAAGGCAGTATCTGTTCTCTTTCAATTTTACTTCTGTAAGACGCATTGCTTGAAAATTGTTCTCCAAACTGCTGAACAAGCATCTCAACCGGCATATTTGACCTGTAAACCAACCGGACTTCAGCTTCGGACACTGAGACATCTTTAAAAACAATGTTTTGCAGATAACTGCTCGATAAATATTCATCATACAGTTTATTAATATATTTCAAATATTTCTTATCTTTTTCCATTGCAAAACTTTTCATTTTATCTTCAAAAATTTTTATATATAGAAACTCGCGCACTAAATCTAAATTTGCCGATCCGCTTTGACTGTATTTCAAGGCGCCCTCTTTACCTATTATGGATTCAATCTCATCTTTAAAAGTTTTACGGTTATATTTAAGATTAAGTTTTTTTATTTCTCCCAAATTATCATTTGTCTTGTCCTTGTTTGAATACACAGTAAGGCCGTATTCATTTTCAATTTCAGCAATATATATACCGGGCAATAATTGATTTTTCAAGTCGTCAAGCGACGGATAAGTTGCCTCTTTAACATCCTCTGCATAGATCAAGTGATAACCGTAAGTTGTCCTGACAGCATTCGCGGTAAACTCTCCTTTTTTCAGCGAAAAAGCTGCATCCTCAAAAGGCTTCACCATCTGGCCACGGCTGATATAGCTGAGATCCCCGCCAAGTGTAGATGAAGGGCATTCGGAATATTTCTTTGCGAGGTCTGCAAAATTGCTTCCATCTTTTTTTAACTCTTTTGCTATTGAGGTGATCTTCAGCTGTGCTTCCTCGTCAGTATGCTGTCCTTTGCCTGTTCTTATAAGTATATGACGGGTATGAACCTGTCCTTCGGTTTTAAATGATTCTTTTTTTCTGTTATATTCATCCTGGAGAATATTATCAGGTACCGGCTGTTTTTCAGGAAGATAAGTATTTATAAAATATTTAATCGCAGCCTCTTTTTTAAACGGCAGCCATAATTTCTGTATTTCTTCTTCTTTCCCGTAATTCTCTTCGTTGATTTTACAAAGGAGTAACTGTCTTTCAACTAATCCTTTTAAAATATTCTGTTTAAGATTTTCTTTGCCAAGTCTTTCAACAGTGTTCGCATCCACCTCTTTTATTCCTTCAAGAACTTCATTCTCGTAAATAATAACTCCATTAACAACAGCAGCCTGTTTATTTGAGCAATTTATAATAAACATAACACAAAAAATGCATGAAACTAATTTCTTCATTATATATCTCCTGAATATCTTTAATTCAAATGTTAATAATACCGAAATGAGCAAGAGGGAATATGGGTACGTATTCTTTTATAATGCAAGCCTGTACTATAGGAAATGTAATTTATACGGAACAGCTTTATCAAAATTTTATTCGTTATAATTATGAATAATATTGAAACATATATTATAAACAAGCCGGATTTACTTAATATAATCTATTATTAAATTACTCTAACCATCAATATATCTTTTACTGAGGTAATTTCTTTAAGAACGTTATCATTGAAATTATTATCTACATCAATTATATTATAGGCATAATTTCCCTGGCTTTTATTCAACATATCTGCAATGTTAATTTTATGATTGGCAAGGGTCTGAGTTATTTGGCCTATTATATTTGGAACATTTCTGTTCGCAATTGTAATACGGGTTTTGCCTGTCTGAGCAAGGACGCATTCAGGGTAATTGACTGAATTTGAAATATTACCGCTTTCCAGAAAATCCCGTAATTGATTAACCGCCATAATAGCACAGTTTTCCTCAGATTCAGGAGTTGAAGCCCCGAGATGCGGAATTGGGATAACGTTATCTACATTAAGAAGATCGTTGCTTGGGAAATCAGTTATATACTTTGAAACAATACCTTCTTTAATTGCCTCTATTAAATCCGGATTATTCACAAGCTCTCCTCTTGCGAAGTTAAGTATTTTAACCCCCTTTTTCATAATCGCGAATTTTTTTTTATTTAAAAATCCTTTTGTATCTTTATTTAACGGGCAATGCAGCGTGATGTAATCCGAATCGACTATTACGCTGTCAAGATTTGCTGCTTTACGGACATTCCGAGACACTCCCCATGCTGCTTCAATCGATATAAAAGGATCATAGCCTGCTACTTCCATGCCCAAAGCATAAGCTGCGTTAGCCACTCTTACCCCAATAGCTCCAAGACCTATAACGCCGATTTTTTTTCCCATAATCTCAGGGCCTTCAAAATTTGATTTGCCTTTTTCAATTGTTTTTAACGCGTCTGCTTCTTTGGTAAGGGTTTTAGCCCATGATATGCCTTCGAATATTTTTCTTGAAGACATTATAAGCCCGGCAACAACCAGCTCTTTAACACCATTTGCATTTGCTCCTGGAGTGTTGAAAACAACTATTCCGCGTTCTGAACATTTTTCAACCGGTATGTTATTGACGCCCGCTCCGGCGCGTGCTACGGCCAATAGAGATTTAGGAAGTTCCATATCCAGCATCTGCTGGCTTCGTACCAGAATGGCATCCGGGCTAAGTATTTCCGAAGCATACTCGTATTTATCCCGCGCAAGAAGATCAAGACCGTTAGTAGAAATTTTATTAAGTGTCTGAATTTTGTACATTATAATAATACCTCATAAAAACCATTATGACATTTTGGCAGCCTGATTCGATTATGCTTTAAATATAATTACAAGTATATTGGAATCCGGAGACGATAGACCCATAAAAGACAGGAATTCGTCTTTAAGTATGCCGGCTATTTCTGAAGGATGTTTCTGTCTGTACTCCTTTATTATTTTGCGTAATTGTGTCAATCCAAATTTTTCACCGTTTTGATTTTTAGAATCTATGAATGATCTTGAATATAGGAATCCGATATCTCCCAGAAGCAGGTTGGTTCTTCCCATGCCGTAATTTGCATTTAAATCAGTTCCAAGCGGGAATCCTTCAGTATCCAGGGATTCGTAGAAATTTTTGTCCAACCGGTATATTTCAAGCGGCTGAAAACCTGCATTGGTATAAATTAATCTCATTGTGTAGATATCGTAATAAAAATAATAGGCTTTTACGATGCCACCTTCACCTTTAGTATATGCATATACAGCTTTATTCAATCTTTGCATTGTTGTATATGTTGAATGAGCATCTTCCATGCATGAATGAAACGCGGATCTCAAAATTACAGAATATAGCGCGTTATTTATACCTCTTCCTGAAATATCGGTAGCGATTACGCCCGCACCAATATTCGTAGGCATAATAAAATCAAAATAATCTATTCCTTCCCTGTATCTGGGTATATAAAACGCTCCGAATGATAATCCCTGAAGCCTGGGAAGATGTACAGGCACCGCTTTTGAAAGAATTTCGGAAGAAAGATCAAGGATACCGCTTTCGAACTGACCCTGGTTCCATTCAGCATAATCTATCGCATTTGTTATATAACGGCTGCTCTCTATATTAAACCGCTGCAGTTTCCCGATTTCGTCTGCTTTATAGGATGCTATCGAATTTTTCTCTCCAAGGCAGATTATCCCAATGATTTGCTTATCATTAAACACAGGTAAAATAATTTTAATATTAGAATCAAAAAATAATTCCATGATGTCTTTTTTGATTTCAATATAAGCTTTTTCGTCCAGAAATATATTTTCCACATTCAATACTTCTGTTCCGCGGGCCAGCCACTTAATTACCTGTGAGTTTACGTCAATAGGCTTAATATCTGTTTTTTTGCCTTTAAAATAAAACAAATCAAATGTTTTGGTATTTTTATTAAACAGCATCGTATATATATTTTTCACTGAAAGGGATTCGAATATCACATCCGTTAGTTTAACAATAATATCTTCGACATTCTTTATATGCGCGGTTTCCTTAATCAGATTTTCCAGCAATCTTTCCATTGCATAATGCGTTCTCTGAAAAGCCCTGTCAATCATGGGAATTACTTTAATGGCAAAAAGAATAAAATATAAGACTATAATTCCGGATATTAGATACAATGGCATTTGATCAAATATACCGGCTTTATTATGATACAAAATCAATAATACGCCAATCGGCATGATTATTAATAAAAACTGAATAATGTAGATAATTGTTTTATAAACAGCGGTTTTAATTCCCATTAAGTTATAAGCTATTACAGCATAAAAAAGACTTACTGCAGAGATGAAAGCACCGATCGAAGGGCCTACGGTATATAAACCGGTATAGTCAAAAAGTGTGGGAAGAACGATCGAACAGAAAATAGCAAGAATAAACGCTATTGAACCTCCGATGAAAACATATCGTATCTGAATTTTATAAATTTGTACTTTTATTTTTACATACTTGCGGACAAAATTAACTATCCCGGCTGACAAATACAGAACAACAACAATAGAGTAATAAATATAAAAAGGCTGAAAATTTCTTACAAGTTTATCTTTTTCGAAATATGCTCTTGTAATTGTAAGATCAGTTATAACAATTATAATTCCAATTATAACAGCCGGAGCCATGACTAGTACAATTTTAAAAATTGAGGAATAGGATTCCGATTTCGGGAATATGACCGATACCGCAAAAAAGCTTCCGAAGAAAATCAGTGTGAATGTTTGAGTCAGTTTATTTAACAGGGTTATATCAAAATTTTCAGGATAAGCATAAGTCAAAAACATTGTAACAAGAATTCCAATTGCGGAAATATTATAATAAACATAATACCTGCTGAGCTGAGAACGCCAGTCTTTAATAATTACAAACATAGAAATAGCGGTAAGCAGAATGCCGGCCAGAAGCGGACTTATTATATTTATTTGAAGCATATCTATACCCGTAAGCGCTTTTAATTTTCAGACCCGTTATAAATCCAATTTGCCATTTCGGCTTAAGGGATAAATATCCGGACAACCGGGAAAGTTCCCATCCCATGTAAGCCCTGAATGACAGTTGTCTTAACAAGTCTGTTTTATAACAACGGCGGTATGCCGGTCAAAGATTATCTGTGTAGGTTGTATTGAAATAATATAAATTATGCAATCAAAAATTATTGACTAAATTGAACATGTAATATAAATTAAAACCTAATTCATCCGGCTTCTGAACTTTATCATTTTAAATACATATTTCGAGGTAAAACATGGGGTTATTAAAGAGGAAGCAGTATATCATTGATAAAAAATTACAGCTGAAGATTTCCTTTAAGGCAGTTATAATTTCGCTGTTAACTGTTGTTGTTTTAGGATGTGTCCTTCTGTTTTTTGCGTTTAGAAATAATAATTATATCAACACAATTGTTAAAACACAGGATCAGATGATTGAAATGTTTTTAACAACCCCGGCACTAGTGGATTCAAGTAATCCAACGATACAAGGCGCTGAAACGACATTTAAAAACAATATAGGTATGCTGGTGGAAATCAAAAGGAACAGCGAAATCGTCCTTTATTTTATTATTATTATGATAATAATTCAGTCAGTGATAATTTTTGCGATTTTTATTTTCATAACCCACAGGATAAGCGGGCCTGTTTATGTAATGTCAAAGTATCTGCGTGAAATAAGGGAAGGCAAAAATCCTGCTGCCAGGCCTCTCAGGCAGAAAGACGAACTTAAGGCTTTTCATGAAGAACTCAGGGCCACTATCAGCTATTTACAGAAGAAAAGCAAAAATTAGATTTATCCTTTTATCCTGAGAAATCTTCTTTTGCCGACTTTCATTATACATTCAACAGGCAGTTTAAGCTCGTAATTATCGTTATCGATCCTTTCATTATCGATATACACGCCGCCTCCCTGTATCAGCCTGCGCGCCTCTCCGTTCGTCTTTGCCATTCCGGAAAGCACCAGCAGTCTGATCAGCCATATCTTGCCGCCGTCCGCTTCCGAAGCCGGTACAGCGTAGCCTGCAATTTCGTCAGGAAGGTCTTTTTTTACGAACATCTTGTTGAACTCTGCTTCGGCCTTATCTGCGGTATCCGCATTGTAGAACTGGGTGCAGATTTCCCTGGCAAGCTTCACCTTAACATCCCTCGGATGAACGCTGCCGTCTTTTATTCCTTCCTTCATTGATTTTATCTCTGCCATTGGGACGTCGGTTACCAACTCATAATACCAGAACATTAATTCGTCGGATATTGACATTACTTTTCCGAATATCTCCCTCGGAGGCTCATTTATACCGATGTAGTTTTTCAGCGACTTGCTCATTTTCTGCACACCGTCCAGCCCCACAAGCAGAGGCGTCGTAAGGATTACCTGGGGCTCGAGCCCGTACTCCTTCTGAATGTCCCTGCCCACAAGTAAATTGAACTTCTGGTCCGTGCCCCCGAGTTCAATATCCGCCTTAAGAGCGACTGAATCGTAAGCCTGTACAAGCGGGTACATGAACTCAAGTATGGAAATCGGTTTGCCTTCCCTGTATCTGACCGAAAAATCGTCGCGTTCCAGCATTCTGGCAACATTATATTTCGCAGTTAAAGTCAGCACATCCGCAAAGTCCATTTTATCGCACCATTTGGAATTAAATTCAAGCACTGTCTTTTCAGGATCCAGTATCTTAAAGACCTGTTTTTTATAGGTCTCAGCATTCTTTTCAACTTCTTCCCTGGTTAGACGCTTCCGGGTTTCGCTTTTACCGGAAGGATCGCCTATCATGCCTGTAAAATCGCCAATCAGAAAAACTACAGTGTGTCCCATATCCTGGAACTGCTTCATCTTTCTCAGCAGAACCGTATGGCCCAGATGAATATCCGGAGCAGTCGGATCAAAGCCGGCTTTCACAACAAGCGGTTTGTTCTCCTTTTCGGATCTCTCAAGCTTCTTTTGAAATTCATCAAACGGAATAATTTCCTTGCTTCCTCTTTTTAATTTTTCAATATCGTTCTTTATCATTTTAAATTCCTTAAGACATATTTTTTATTATTTTGCGTGTGCTATAACTTTCTCATCTTGGCTGATTTTTTAAATAAATATTAATACTAATAATTCGATAAATCTATCGCAGATGTAAATAAATCAGCCAAAAAACTCAGCTAAGAAAAGTAACATATAAAGTAAAATCAAATAAGTAATTATTTCAGCTTCGGTAAAAAAAATTCTAAAACTGCTGTGTTGTCAATTGTTTATTTTGTTGTATGGAAGTATAAATACAGGATATGCTGTTACATCATAATAAGCGAAACAGCCTGAGCGGCAATGCCTTCTCCTCTGCCTGTAAAACCAAGCTTTTCTGTGGTAGTGCCTTTTATGCCGATCCTGTTTAACTCCAGTCCGTTTAAAGCTGTGGAAATATTTGCTTTCATTTTATCCGTAAAATCCTTAATCTTAGGCCTTTCGCAAATAACAACAGAATCAATATTTATTATTCTGATATTGTTTTTTTCCAGAAGAGCATTCACCTGCTTTAATAGCTCAATGCTTGATATGCCTTTATATCCGGCATCAGTATCCGGAAAAAATTTTCCGATGTCGCCAAGGTTAGCAGCTCCGAGGAGCGAGTCCATTATTGCGTGTACTAATACATCCGCATCCGAATGCCCCATAAGGCCGGTTTCGTGATCTATCTTTACACCGCCCAGTATTAAATCGCGTCCTTTCGCAAATGCATGGACATCATATCCTATGCCTATTCTGATATTTTGCATAATGTTTTTATTATTTAATATATATTCTATATTTCTTCCTAAAACTGGTTGAAAATCATATAATTTGACAAAATAATTTTCCGGCAGAATACTAAGATGATATTTCGGAATACAAAATCAGCATCTTATCATTATTAATTTATTTAAAATAATACTGTAATAATAAAAATCTATAACCGGTTATTTAAAATTTTCAAATATGTTTCCGTTAAGGAACCCGAACATCTTTCCGGCAGTAGTATAGATGTTCTTTATTATCTCGATTGCATGGGTGTCCGGAGTGTCGGACACTATCTTAAAAACATAGCATTTCACGTCCCAGAGCCTGCATGCCTGAACTACTGCAGCCCCTTCCATGTCTACCAGATCAGCAAGTGCCGATATTATTTGCCGGTCAGTTAAAGACACGACCGGTTTATCCTGGGTCGCAAGGCTTGCCATGCTGAATCCTTTTAGTATATCCGGTTTATGTATTCTCAGGCTGTTATTAAGAAACTTCGGCCTGTCAAATTCAATCACTTTATATATATGGAAGATATCGCCAGGATTTTTTTGAGTAGTAGAAGAACCCGCTGATCCGATATTGAATATGCAGTCAGTTTTATACTTTGATATCAGATAAGATGCAGCCATTGCTGCATTGGCTTTACCTATGCCGCTTATGATTAAAAACATGTTGTCTTTAGAAAATAATTTAAACGGCTTTTTTTCTTTCTCTTTCAGGCCAAGTCCTTTGATGAACGGAGATGCTTCTATTTTTGTAGCAAATACAAGGCCGATAAAATTGTTCATCACTAATCCGCAGTCAGATACTTCTCTATATATTCAGTCAGCTCACCTATGTTTTTATCCAGCATGACTTTGAATTCCGGCGGGATGTTTTGCCCCTTTACAACATTATAATAATTGATAGCATCCCGGACATTTCTCATTTTAATCAGCTCATTTGCTTTCTCAAGCATAGGCTTGTATTTATAGAAAGAAAATTGCAGTATGTTCTGATCCTTAGACAGGGTAAATTCGTCCGGCAGTTTGGAAAAATCATAGGTTACCTTTAAAATAGGAAGCTCTTTCCTTACTCTTTTCCCGTGACGCAGAAACTTTCTGTAAAATTGTTCTTCTTCTCTTTGTTTCTCTTCAAGGTCTTTATCAAGTATATCGCTGTCGGATGTTTTCTGCTCTTTGTTATAACCTACGATCTCGAAGGATTCGTCTTTCTTTTTAGATAAATCATCTTTTAATATTTTTTCAAAAATATCTTCATCAGTAAGCCCGTCCAATTCATCTTCTTTCTGAGCCTGGCTAAGAACTTCAATCTCTTCGGGTTCTTCAGGTTCATCTGCTTTAGGAGGGGGAATTCTCTTCGGTTCAGGCACTTCTTTGCGGAAAGCAGCCTCAGGCAAAACTGGCTTTTCCTCAGCTTCCTTAACATCGGAAAACATCTTTGACTTCATTTCCTCAAGGACTTTTTTTGCCTGATCACCTTCTTCATGTATATCGAGCAGTCTGTCATGAAGTTTCAGCATTCCATCCTTGAGTTTGGATAATTCCCGGGTCTTTTCCTTTAATTCCTTTATATCTTCATCATCTTTTTTTTCTTCTGCTATTCTCTTTGCCGCGATCTTTTCAGCAATTTCATCCGCTATTTTATTTATATCAAATTTAGAAGCCATATCCTGAGGAGGTGAAGTTAGTGCAATTTGTATTTTTTCGGGGATGGTAAGAGGGCCGTCAAGCGAAAGCCTTATCTCGCTTCCTTTTTTTTCAGATGCCTTTTGTCTAATTGCTTCGCTCTTCCTGTATAAATGGAGTTTTTGATATTCCTGAAGATAATCTACATTTGCCTTGATTTTAACATTTATTGAATCATCAATTATCCTTTCATAAACTCCTTTGTAGAGGGATATTGCTGTTGGAAAATCTCCTTTTCTTGCGTAAATCTCAGAATTAACCAGTATTCTGTTATATACCCAGTATTTCGATCCTTCTGTAATAATTTCATCTGCGAGATAAGGTAGTTTAAAATCTTCTTCGACATTGCCTGCTTCGTCAAATGATTCAATGTCCTGCTTCCTTCTGAACGGATGACCCTCCGAATCCGAAAATTTCTCTTCGATTTCTTTATCCGAGGTTCGTCTCCTCAGGTCTTTATCCTCAGGCTGTTGTTCCTCTGTAACTTTTGCTGCTTCTTCCCCTTTGCTGTAAAGGGCCCATATGACCAGTATCAGGACAAAAATTAATATTACTACAATTAATGTTATCATTCGTTTTAATTATAAAAAATTATTATCCTCGATATTATAATACATATAATATATATCTTTTTCTATTTATCGACATAATTTTATCAAATATGTGATTTATGGGAAAATTATTTTATTGTTTATATGTCTTTATTCTGCTTTTTCGGCAGGGAGCCAAAGTACTGATAAAAGTAGCATTTGATTTTACCATTATAGAGCTTCCTGTTTTTGGTTGCTTTTGTGCCGAAATATTTCTGGAATTCCGGATGCGAAGTCAGAATAAAAAACGACCATGTATCGAGTTTTGAAAATACCTCACCCATTGCCCTGTAAAGCTTTTCAGTGCTTTCCTTTGTACCCAGACGTTCGCCGTAAGGGGGATTGGTTATTACGCAGCCGTATTTCTTTTTAGAACTGAATTCTATAATAGGCTTTTTCTGGAAAACTATCATTTCAGAAACATCAGCTCTTTCTGCATTCTCCACTGCCTGTCTGAATACGGCAATATCCATATCTGAAGCGTATATCTCCATCGGACGGCTGACGATCTTCCCTGCTGCTTCGTCGCGCATCGCCTCCCATATTTTCTTAGGCATAGTGGGCCATGTTTCCGCAACAAACGTCCTTTTCAGCCCTGGGGCCGTATTGCTTCCTATGAGAGCTGCTTCTATCGCTATAGTACCTGACCCGCAAAGCGGATCGGCTAAAATTCTTGACGGGTCCCACCTGCTCAACCTGACAAGCGCTGCAGCAAGAGTCTCCCGCAAGGGAGCTTCTCCTCTCGTCTCTCCATAACCCCGCTTGTGCAAACCGTCTCCGCTTGTGTCTACTGTTATGGTTGCAACATCTTTTAACAGCGCAATCTCTATCTTGTAAACAGGGCCGGTTTCGCTGAACATAGTCCTGTTATATTTACGTTTCATAGCCTCAACAACGGCTTTCTTCACAATAGACTGGCAATCAGGAACGCTGTATAGCTTCGATCGTATTGATTTGCCGGTAACATGCATCACACCATTTTCGGGTATAAGTTTTTCCCATTTAACCGCAAGCGCACCCTGAAAAAGCTCCTCAAAGTCTGTTGCCTTGAACTCAGCCATTTTAATAAGAAGCCTGTCAGCACAGCGAAGCCATAGATTGCAGCGGGCAATATCAAGGTCATCGCCGGTGAACATTACTTTACCGTCTTCAGTCTTCAGATCGCGATAGCCCAACTCCCTGAGCTCCGATGCAACAACCGATTCAAGGCCGAATGCGCATGTTGCTATTAAATTATATCTGGGCATTAATTACCTTTTCTTTGTTTTTATATATTATATTCTTCAGCATATAAAATATAATAAAAGCAACGGAAAATATAATTACTGAGTACAGTACAGATGTGATCATGTTGTTCATTTTAAAATTGAGCAGGACCAGATAGAAAAAGAAACTGTAAACGTCAAAAAATACTATATATAAAATATCGAGAAGATCAGTAAAGCATCTTTTATGGTTCCGTTTTTAATTTTAGCTTTAAGTTTAACCATAATTTCCTGCGACTGCCTGGAAATAATCAGGTTTTTTCTTTTCTTCTTTAAATTTTTTCTCTTTAAAAAAAATAGGACGCCGGATTATAATTGGCTGGTAAAAATTTCCGGCGTCCCTTGGAGAATTACCTATCTTACCGGAATTGAAATGGTATGATAGCACTTGCGGGAACAAAACATTTGTTAAAATACAAAATTTTCATCTTATACCCTTATGCTTAAGACTATATTCCACACTTACAATAAAAGTAATATCCTCCCTTATTTCTGAAAGCTCTTTTGGGAATGGCGGATAAGGAGCAGCTTTTTTTATAGTAATTATACCGGCGTTGTTAAGTATTTCGTATCCGCATGGCTTTATTATTTCTACATTACCTTCCAGCATACCTTTTTTGTTAAGGGTAAATTTAAGGCTTACATTGCCTTCATTGCCCATGCGTTTTGCGAACTGAGGATAATATTTCATCTGTTGTATTCTTTTAACTATCAACGTCTCATAGGTATCTTTTGCAGCAATGCTTTCTGCTGAAAGCGAAACGGTTTGCGGCTGTTCCTTTTGACGGACAATTTTTCTTTCTTTCTTTCTAAAAAGACTCGGAATACATCCTGCATCTGATTTAACATTTGTAACAGGCTCAACTTCATCCCATTTTAACTGGATTTGGCTGAAATTGATCAATGTCACATCTGCTTTCCGTGACTCAAGAATGATCTGCCTAGTTTGATATTTATTCCCCGGCCACTGAATTAGACACGCGATATGCACCAGCATGGACATAGCAAGCATGGTCAGCATGCACCTTTCCGGTTCAATGCATTGTTTTAAATTGTTACTTATATTCCTGATGAGCAATATTTACCACCCCGATTCCGGAATTCTTAATAATATCAATAACCTTAACAAACCACTTGTACGGAATTTCCTCGTCCCCGAAAAAGATAACTCGTCTTTTCTCTTTATCCATCACAAGCAGGCGCTCCGACAGAACCTCCGCAAGGCTTTCAATCGGCACTTCTTTTTTATTGATATAAACAAGCCCGGCCTTGTCTATACTCACTACTATATCAGTCTTCTGGAGTTTTTCCTTATTGGAAGCCATGGGAAGATTAAGCGGTATACTCGGCTTTGCAAAAGAGTATGTAAGTATAAAAAAAAGCAGAAGCAGAAATATAACATCTATAAGCGGAGTCATGCTGAGCTCAACGCTCTTTTTATGTTTGCGGTGAAGTGATATCATCAGTATACACCTCCTCCGCTGACATCCGCTGCATCTGTGCCCACTTCCACGGGCTCATTAGCTAAATCATCATATTTATCTGCCAATCCATCAAATTTGACCGAACACTTTCTGCCGAATAATATATTCAGTCTTGAAATTTGTATTTCGATATCGGAAATGCAATTATCCACGTGTATCTGGAAAAAATGATGAAAGGCCATCACTGGAACAGCTACTAGCAGCCCGAACGCCGTGGTCAGAAGCGCCTGCCATACTCCGTCCGCGAGCTGAGCCATTTCCGCCTGCCCGCCCGCTTTTGCTATCTCTGCAAAAACAAGTATCATCCCGATTACTGTTCCGAGCAGGCCGAGTATAGTGGAAAGATTCGCTATAAGCGAAAGAGCAGGCAGATATTTTTCAAGCCTGCGCATCTCGTATGTTGCAGTGATCTGCAGGCTTTCCTCGAGTATTTCCTTATCCTTATCATAATTTTCAAGATATGTCTGCGTAATACGATCTATATGAGAATTTCCGGATGAGCACAATCCTACAGCTTCATTTATTTTGCCGGCCTTTATTAAACCCGAAATTTCCATGAATACATTTTTGTGTTTATTTCTTGAAAGCAAATAATAAATTATTCTTTCTGCAGTTATAGCAGCAGCTATTACCGAACAGGCGAGTATGGGATACATTATCCATCCGCCTTTTAGCAGTAATTCAAGCATGATAATTCTCCTAAAAATTCAGCCTGTTTAACAGGCATTCAATATATTTGTTTCAATACAACATTACGTCCTTATTATTTTTCTTATTTACCATTCAATACCCTTTTGAGCCTCTATGCCTGATTTATACGGATGTCTTATTTCCTTCATCTCAGTCACAAGGTCGGCTATTTCAATAATTTCAGACGGTGCATTGCGCCCTGTTATCATGATATGCATATCTTCAGGCTTATGTTTAAAAACAAATACAGCCTCAGTTATATCAATCATTCCGTAATTTAATGCATAAGTAAGCTCATCAAGAATAATCAAATGATGCTTTGCTTCGCTGATGACGGATTTCGCAAGCTCCCAGCCGTCACGTGCTGCTTTTTTGTCCTCTTCAATATTATCTGTCTTCCATGTAAAACCATGCCCTACCACAAAATAATCCAGAATATCTTTAAAACGCTCTGAACTTTTCAGCTCTCCGTAATCCCAGCTGCCTTTAATAAACTGTATCATGCAAACCGGCAGTTGGTGTCCCAGAGAGCGTAATGCAAGTCCAAGCGCGGATGTTGTCTTCCCTTTACCGTTCCCTGTGTTTATCATTAACAAGCCTTTGTTATCCATATATTGTTTCCTTGCGAGATTATTATAAAAATAAATCTTTCTTAAAATTGATATTTAACTGTACTATAATACGCCCTGCCGGGTTGCGGGTATCCGTTAAAGTCCTCGTAATTATCGTCGCCCATGTTCTTCACTTCAAAAATAAAAGACATTCCCTTAAAGAAAAATGTTATACCTGCGTTCATTTCGGTCTTATCAGACGCCCAATTGCTGTTGTCGGATGTATAATAAACGCCGGATTCGTAAATAAACTCATAATAAACCAATATCCATTTATTGAAGAGCTCAACTCTCGCGTTGATGCTCTCCTGCGACCGACCGGGCAGAAAATTCCCTTCCACAGACTCAGTCCTGCTATGTGCTATACAATTCTGATAAGTGTAGTTGAAATTTAATTTAATGTGATTCAATGATTTTATAGAAAATGACAATTCAATTCCCTCTATAACCGCACTTGAAATATTAATACCCATTCCAACGCCCTGGTGGTATTCATATGTTATTAGATCATCCACCTTACTGTGAAAATATATTGTGCTAAAAAATAAATTTTGCAATATTTTTGATTCGAAATCCTTCTCAGCTTCAAAGCCAATGTCATAGTTTGTACTTTTTTCTTCTTTGAGATCAGCATTGCCTTTGAACAGCCCCCTGTCCCCGAATAGCTCAAAGAAAGACGGTTCTCTCACGTATTTACCGGCATTTGCTTTTAGTGTTAACCAGTAAAAAATTTTATATTTCAATCCGAGCTGCGGTGTAACATATCCAATGGATCTTGACTGACCCTTTCTAATTTCATTGTATGAATGCTGATACTCGTCAACCGAATCCTTAATGTACATGTAACGTACAGACGGCTTTATAATAAAATCTTCATTAAATAGTAAAACTGAATCCTCGAAAGCAAAGTTTACAGACTTTCTCGTACTAGGATTGTAAATTCTTGAACTAATTAAATCCTTCATCTTGTATCTTTCATAATTGAAGTCGCCGTTAAATACTATTATGTTCCATGAAAAAGGTATTTCTATAAACTGTGAATAACCTGTATTTGTTGTTATATACTCGTTGTCCTGCTTTCCCAGACCGACTTTTCCATCACTATCATCATATCTTTCATACTGCCATGTATGATCGAACGAACCTTTTGTGTTTATAGCAAATTTTCCTATTCTATTGATTATGTAATTTATGGACGACATGCTTCTTTTCGTAGCAAATGTCGTATTCACTATTTCCGTATTATGAGAATCTGGCAGATGCTGGAGCTTGTCAAAATATTGACTGGAGATATCAATTCTTAGGTCTTTTGTAAGGTCATATCCTGTCTTAAAAAGAAAATTACCCTGACGGAATTGGCTGTTATTTCTTTTAACAATTTCATCGTCCTCCGGATTATCTTTTGTTTTTTTATTATCTAAAAATTTAAAATCATTTTGGCTCGAAAGCGAGCCCACGCTGAGTAAGTAATCCCAGTCCCCGGGTTTATGGGAAAAATACGCTGAAGCTTTTCTGGTGTCGAATGAGCCGTACCCGGCAATAACGTTCCATCCCATCTTTCCTTTGTTTCTTAGAGTTTTAATATTGATGACGCCTCCTATAGAGGATTTTCCATACTGCACAGGTATAGAGCCTTTGTAAATTTCTATGGATTCTACATCATCAAGGGATATTCCGCTGAGATCAACTCCCCCTCCGGATGCTTCATTAAGAAGAATGCCGTCGAGATAAATACTGACCTGCTTGCTTGTCGATCCTCTTAACGAAACAGTTGAGTAGCTTCCCAGGCCGCCAGTCTGTGTAACCTGCACAGCAGTTTCCTTTTCAATCACCTGCGCAAGATTTTCGGTTTTTCCTTCAAACTCGGACCTGTCTATGACTTTATAAAATGAAGAAGCTATTTCATGGTCGACATCGCCTGTTTTATATTTAACTTTTTCCAGATCACCTACAACTCTTACAGTGCCGAGATCCGCTTCTTCTGTTTCTTCTGAATTCGCATTAATGTATATAAATAGTATAAAAATACTTATACTGAATATACTTATGATTTTTCTCCTCATTCTCTTAATTGCCGGATCGGTTTTCGCATTATTATATTGATGATATTTCATATCTGTGCTGGTTTTTTAGAACAAGGGGTTCCAAACCCCTTGTTCTATTACTTTTTGTTCCAATGAAACAAAAATAAATTTTATTCAAAAAAACATATATTGCTCGGATTGAGGTATGTTGAAACAGGACCATATTTCTTTGTATCAGTATCGGTATCGTAAATATAAATACCTGGATCTGTTGAAGATGCGTCTGCGATCCAGAGATCACCGTCAGGAGATATCTCAATATCGGCGATATTTCTCCCTGTTATTAAAGCTGCAGCCGCCACTTCACCGGTTGTCGGATTAAATGAGTATATAGCATTATCGCCCCAGCCAACATATTGTACAAAATATCCTTTGGTTTCCGATAGAATTGCAACGTTTGTAATGTTTTTATCCGTCGCTGTTGTTGTAACGCTATAATCAGTTGTATCGACAACAGAAATCCCTCCACCCGGTGTAGTCGAGTAATCGTTAACGCATGCAGTATATATTTTTGAACCGAATGCCTTTATTTTCTGGACATTTTTCAATCCAAGATCAATCGCATTTCCATCGGCAGTGCCGTTAGCGTCAATCACTGTGTCAGTTGCAGTATTAAAAACGGCAAGTGTTGAATTATCAACTGAGCTATATATATTAATATCATATGTTTGATTTGCTATATATATTTTTCCATCTATTATTAATCCCCCGCATGAATCCGGGACACCATCAGTGTCGGACGAATGTACAAACTCGGTTAAGTCAAGCGAACCTGTTTTAAAATTTACCTGTGCTACGGTCGACGGATTTACGATCCAGACTCTTTTGCTGCCATACCTGATCACATAAGCTTTTGTTTCGTTAACGAATACCATTGCATAAGGGTTTGACGTAGTTATACCGTCTGTTATATCCTGCGCGTCAATGACTGAATAATTCCACACAGCCGTATTCGGTGCGTCCCAACGGTATTTTGTTATAGCGTCATAACCGAATCTTTCGGTGTCATAAAAATGTTCCCCGTAAATATTAATTACATGGTCGGAATGAGCAAGCGGGTTGTGATTATTGTATGCTGTTGACAAATCCTCATCAAGAATGAATGATGTAGCTGCGCTGGTATAGTCAGCCGCTACTGTGCCGATTACCGCATAAATATCCGGATCTACCGGAAGCCGATCTGCATTGCTCTCTTTATCATCAGAACATCCTGCAAAAATAAAAATCGCGAATAAACACAACAAAAAACTAACTCTTTTAATCATTTTTTTTCTCCTTAATTAGTAAATTTATACTGTAAAATTCAATTGACTCCTAGGAGAAGATGATATTGGATTATTATGTAGAGTTTATCTCTCTCCAGAGAGTGAACTTTCGAAACGTCCGGGTAATGGCTGTTATCCGGGCGTTTTAATATTAATTGTCATTATGTATTTAAACCACCCCCTTTGTTTGTTATGTTTCATAAAATAACCCGCGCAAAAATTAAATAAAATGCCCCATAAAAACAAAAATCCCCGAAACCTTCTGGCTCCGGGGATTACCCTTTTTTATCCGCGAAATTATTCATGCGTACCTTTACCGGGGTATGCATGTTCATCCATATTAACAGGTCTTCTGGCTTCCGGATCAGTCTACTTGCCGCGCCTTACCGCCTTACAGGCAGTGGCATCATTGCAGCTTTCGTCCCCGGTTACAGCGGCGGGTCCGCTCCCGACTTTAACGGGATTCCCTCAGCCTTTCGGCTGTCTCCGTGCTATGGAGGATCAATACGGGCTATTTCAATTTAACTCTATAATTAATGTCAGTATCAATTTTTAAAAGACATTTGTCAATAAAAAATTTAGAATAGCACGAAAGTTACTTATTTTATTGAATCTTCAGGACGCATTCTTAAGTATAATGCAATTTGCAGAACTTCAAATAGATTTGATCTGTATTCGGACAGGATTTGCCAATGCCGGGATAAAATTTATTTGCATGCAGATGAACAATACTTTAACTTTCAATCCAACGTTCAGCCACTGACAGCCTTCGCCAGTGCACGTATATGCTCCGGAGTTGTACCGCAGCAACCGCCTATAATGTTTGCCCCGGCCTTGATCAGTTCACCGGCTTTAGCCGCCATTATTTGAGGGGTTTCCGGGAATACCGTAATTCCATCATTAAACAAAGGTTTCCCAGCATTTGCGTGGACAAGCACAGGTGTCGATTGATCTGCTATTCTGATCTCTCGTACTACGTCAATCATACCGTCAATCCCATTGCCGCAATTAGTTCCGATAATATCCGCTCCTGCCTCTTTAACTGCACGTACCATTGCGGTTGGCGTGAGTCCCATCATTGTACGATACTCGCCTTTGGCCGTCTTCTCAAATGTGAATGTACAGATTATTTCGCAACCGGTTGTCTCTTTTGCTGCCCTTATAGCAAGTTCAGCTTCATCCACGGCAGACATCGTCTCAATGCACAGAGCGTCAACGCCGCCTTTCTCCAGAGCTTTTGCCTGGACAGCAAATCCTTCATAAAGTGCTTCTTTAGATACTTTACCCATCCTGAGAATCACGCCGGTTGGCCCTATTGAACCTAGGACAAAATGATCCCTGCCGGCAGCTTCCCGTGAAATGGCTCCTGCCGCTTCATTGATTTCTGCTGTGCGCTCCTCCAAACCGTAATAAGCGAGTTTGAACGGACTCGCACCGAAGCTGTTCGTAAGGATCATGTCGGCACCGGCATCCACGTATGCTTTTGCAATGCTGAGAACATCAGCACGATGAGTTATATTCCAAAGTTCCGGGCATTCACCTGCTTTAAGACCGCGTGAATGCAGCTCCGTTCCCCATGCGCCGTCGGACACCAGTACTTTGCCGTTTTTAAGCGAAGAAAGAATTGATTTCATAATTTAACCTCGAATTATTTTTCCGATCAAATGCCATGACAGGCTGCCTTAAATTTCAACCAAATGTCTGTATTTATCCAGAGCCAGCCGGTATGATTCCGATTTGATCCAGCTGCATGATTTGATCTCCGGGCAAAAGCCGCGATATATGCACTCAGGCACACAAACTTCACAGAGCGCCGCTTCCATGTGCGGCATCGGCAATTTCGCGCCATGTGCCCTTGACTTCAACATATTCAACTCGCATTTAAACAAATTTTCTCCATATAATTCAATAAGTTTATGACAAACAAAATTATTTAATTATACATTAAACCGGAAGCTAATTATATCGCCATCACCCACTGTGTAATCTTTTCCCATAACGTAATACTTGCCGGCCTGCTTAAGCTTCTCCTCGCTGCCATACACGGTAAACTCGTCGTACTTCATGACTTCGGCTCTGATAAAGCCGCGCTCGATGTCCGAGTGAATTGCACCGGCAGCTTCGGGAGCGAGAGAGCCTTTCCTGATCAGCCATTGTTTGACTTCATCTTCTCCCACAGTAAAGAACGAAATCAGCCCGAGCGCCTCCATGCATAGACGCGACAGCTGGTTTACGGCAGATTCGCTTATGCCGGACGCGGACATGAACTCCGCGCGCTCTTCGTCAGATTCGAGAGCCTGTATCTCGGCTTCGAGCTTAGCGGAAATCTGCATAATGCTGATTTTATGCGAAGCGTATTTTTCGGAAAGCTTATTCTTGACTGTTTCATCGGATAACTCATTGTCTACGGCGTTAAGCGCTATTATCAGCTCTTTCAACGTTATAAACGGATAGCTTAATATTATCTTTTTATCATCTTCCGATATTTCGCATGTTCGCAAAGGCATATCTTTCTCAAGATGCTGTTTAAAAATTAAGAGCAGGGCTTCTTCTTTTTTATATTGATCCGCTCCCGGTTTTTTTAAATTTTTTTCAAGACGTTCCATCCTTTTTTCAATAAACAGAAGATCATGTAAAATCAGTTCGCTCATGATTTCCTCAATATCGCGTTCGGGATTTACCGATCCGCTTACATGATAAACCGACTCGTCCGTAAATGACCGTACCACAAAACAAATGGCGTCAAGATTCGCAATATCCTTGAATATACTTCCTTCCTGGATCACCCGTTTATCCAGGTCAGGCATCAGATCCATTGAAATTTGCGCCGACGCGTTTTTCTTTGGGTTATACAGATTGGATAGGTAAGCGAATCTGCTGTCCCGAATTTCTGCTATGCCGGGAACAGATTTTTGCTCCGTATTTGCCGCTATATTCACTCCCGTCAGCAGCCTGAATAATGTTTTTTTTCCGCTGTTTGGAAGCCCAATTATGCCTATTTTCATTCAATTTTCCTTTTTATGTTTGCAAATATTCATACGGATTATAAAGGGAATAGCTCTTTGCGTATTCGCGAGAGCTTTTTTTGACATGTTCAAAACTGCTGTCCAGCTTTTTTTTGGAGCTTTTATTATTTTGCCAGCATCTTCACGAATTCAGCCTCAGGGACAGGCGGGCTGAAATAATAACCCTGCGCCTTATCGCAGCCCCGCGATTCAAGGAATGAAAGCTGTTCTTTGTTCTCGACACCCTCAGCTACAACGAGCAAATTCATGCTATGCCCTATTGTAATAAGGCTGGAAATTATTTCAGAATCCTGTGAGTTATGGGGGATGTTCATTATAAATGATCGGTCTATCTTTAGTATATCAAGATTAATTTTTTTCAGCACACCGAAAGATGAATTGCCGGATCCGAAATCATCGAGAGCTGTCTTAATACCAAGTTCCTTTATCCCATTAATAATTCTACATGCTTCTTCAAAATCATAAATAATGCTGTTCTCTGTTATTTCAAAAATAACTTTTTCTTTCGGCATATTGTGTTTGCCCATCAATTTTCGAACTAAGTCAAAAAATCCTTTATCTGCAAGCTGTTTCGGAGAAATATTAACAGCAATATTGATCAACGGGCATCCGTTCTTTGCCCATTTGTTATAATGCGCGAATGCATTGTCCAGCACGAATTCTCCTATCTTTACGATCAGTCCCGCCTCCTCAGCTATAGGTATAAAATCCATAGGAGGAATTATCCCTTTGTCCGGATGCCTCCAGCGGATCAAAGCTTCAGCGCCGCATATTCTTTTAGTCTTTATTTCGATAAGCGGCTGGTAATACAGAGTAAATTCTTCATTACCCAGCGCCTTGTTTATTTCGCTTTCAATGAATAATTTCTGCGATGCGGTTTTATTCATCGTATTGTTATAATACTGAAAATCATTTTTCCCTACGCTTTTTACGTTATACATTGCGATATCCGCGTTCTTGATCAAGGTCTCGACATCGTTTCCGTCAAAAGGATAGACTGCTATCCCCATGCTGACCGTAACGTTAATTTTTTTATCATCGAGTTCCACAGGCAAAATGAACTCATTGCGTATGCGTTCAGCCACTCTTGACACATTCTCCGGCTTTTTTATCTCGGAGAGCAAAATCGTAAACTCGTCCCCTCCGATCCTTGCCACCGTGTCCTCAATGGAAGTCATGGAACGGTTAATGACCGCGTCTTCTTTCCGTATGCATTTCATCAGCCTTTTGCTGACTTCCCGTATCAGCATATCCCCTATACTGTGGCCCAGGCTGTCATTTATCCTTTTAAAATTATCAACATCCAGAAACATAACAGCGAACATCCTGTTTTTTCTTTTTGCTGAACTGTAAGCAGAATTCAACTTCTCGTTAAATAATGTCCGGTTGGGCAATTCCGTAAGCTGATCGTAATATGCCAGAAAACGTATCCTTTCCTCCATTTTTTTACGTTCGTTTATCTCCGATAAAAGCTGTTCATTTGCCTTTGTCAAATCGGATGTCCTTTCGCGCACGGTCTTCTCAAGCTTTTCATAGAATTTCGCGTTTTCGATTGAAATTGCCATCTGTGACGAAAGAATACTTAATATTTGAAGACGTTGTTCGGTAAAAGCGCCGGTTGACAGATTATTCTCTAGATAAAAGACTCCGATTAATCTTCCCTGATTTAAAATGGGAGCGCAAAGGATTGACTTAGGCCTGTTCTTCTGCACGTACGGGTCCATATTGAAATCGCTTTCCAGAAACGCGTTATTTAATATGACTTTTTCCTTTGCTCTGATTACATAATTAACAATAGAAGATGAAAAGCCCTGGTGATCTTCGAGCGGCAATGAATTTAATATTTTTACGTCATCATGCGCGGCTATGTACTCAGCTTCCACAAAAAATTTTCCGGCATTCTCAAGGATCATTAAACCTCTTTCCGCGCCTGCATTTTGTATAGTTATTTTCATAATCATATTAAGAAGTTTTTCCGGCTCAACTTCACCGGATATTGCCTGCGAAGCTTTTACGACTGAAACAACATCCACTAAATCTGAAGAACCGGAAACAGTGTCAAATTTGATGTCCTGTTTCCTTTTAATTATTTCTTTTCTGTCATCTTTAAATTTGTATTCAGGATATTTATATTCAATATCACTTACTTTAATATCCGCGCCCCACAATGAGTAAAAATACCTGGCGTCAGCCAGATACGCATGCGCTGCGGCGGCAATTCCTCTATTGTGGTAAAATTTCCCAGCAAGTTCACTGGCAACAGCCTGAATATTAACATATTGATTCTCTCCGGCCAAAGCAACAGCCTGGCAATAAAGACTTTCGGCTTTCAGATAATCCTTTTTCAAACGCGCGATTTCAGCGCTAATAAGCAGATATCTGTGCAAAAAATTTTCTTTACAATTGTCCGCCCAGATTTTCATTTTTTTCTGATTAATAAGCAATATCTTCCGGTATTTTCTTTTATTTTTTGAATTATCATCCAGAAGCGCAACAAGCGTTAAAGAATAATATAAAATATATTCGTACTGTTCGGATATGACCAGGTTCAAATGCTTATAGTTTTCCATCATTTTACATATCTTATAAGCCTCTGCATATTGTTCCGACAGGTATCGCGTTATTAATTTATAAAATAAATAAATAAATTGAGAATTTTCATTGCCGGCTTCCAGCCTTGCTTTCTCTTCATCTTCCTCAATGTAATCAGCTGTATTCAAAGAATATTTATTATCTGTCTTTTCTGTCATCCATAAAAACAGCTGTGTTAAATCGCGAAAAAAAGCATTGATATATTTTACATTGAGATTACTGATTATGTCCCCATATCCTTTCATATCCCGTAATATTTCATCCGCATGATTCCCCAATAGAATCCTTCTTGCGGAAATATTAACAATTGAATTGACGGCGAACTCCAGACTGCCGGATTCATATAAATATTTATAAGCTTCATCAAGGTATTTTATAGCTTCCTTTTGATGTTTTTTCCAATGAATGACCAAAACTGCATACATAGTATATACATAACCGATATTTCTCTTTACGGGATATTTTTCATTTAATCTGAATGCCAGCTGATACATTTCATATGCATCATCGTACTTTTTTAAAATTACCAGAATAACATTCGCAAGCGATGCAACGAATGTCGCAATACCCTCCGAAACGACTTTATTTTGGAAACAAAAAATGATGTGTTTGAATATAATAAGCGGCGCTAGAAAACTATTATAGGAACCTGAGATATATGTTAAAGCATGTAAAACATTTCTGATAGCTTTTCTTCGAGGATCCCTGTCTATTGGATAATCCAGAAAATTTTTTAATTTATTCCTGAATCTGATGTTATAATGTATTAACTCTTTAATTATCCTGAATTTAGAGGGATTCAGGATTAATTCATTATACCCCAATTCTTTTAATATATTAGAAGCAAATTTAATTCCTTTTTCAGGTTCACCTTTGAATGAAAACACATGTATCAATAAAACAACGGCATTTATTTTTTCTAAAATATTTACAGCCTTGCTTTCAATTACCTTATAAAGTTTTTCAATTTCATCATAATTGCCCCTGTAATATTCAGATTCTATGATTCCATTAAAAAAACGAAGCGTTAAATCATAATAGCTGTTCCATTTATCATCCGGCAGAAGATATAAACCCTGTTTGAAGTAATTGAGGGCGGATTCATATGCTGTGGATAATTTTGATTTTTCTCCGGCGTAAAAATTTATTTCCGCGGCTTTTAGTTTTTCGCTTTCATCAATAATGTTCATCAGTCCGCGATTCCACTGATCCGCAATAAAAATTATTTTATCATGCATTGCATCATCACCGGTTTTCTCCAGGAGGTGTTTCCCGATTTTGTAATGCAGCCTGCTCTTCACCTCCTCAGGAATTAACGAATAAATAGCTTCCTGAATCCGGTCATGGTTAAATTTATAGTAAGTTAAAAAAAATGTGATATAATCCTGTTCAATTGCGGGTTCAAGGCACTTAAGCACTTCATAAATCGGTTTTCCGCTTGTATCCGCTATCAAATTTAAATCGAACCTATTGCCTATGCAGGAACATATCTTCAATATTTCGATAACATCCGGCGGCAGGCTTATTATCTTTTCAGCGAGCAGCTCTACGACATTATCCGTAACAGCCATCATGCCTATTTCATCAGTATCCCATTCAGGATTTAGGTCTTTATTAAAATATATCTTTTTGTCATCATACAGAATTTTTAAAAATTGATTTATGAAAAAAGGATTACCGTTTGTTTTTTTATATATTAAATCCGCAAGGAGCGTTGCTTTGGTTTCATCACATTTTAAAAAGTTAAGTATTATCCTTTTGACATTGGAGGCATCAAGAGGGCTTAACTTTATGTTATTGATATTTACATTGTCCAACTGACCACTTTTTAAGAGTAAGTTAAACGGATGATGTTCTGCTATCTCACTTTCCCGGTAAGCGCCTATTATAAGTAAATATTTTATTGTTTTATCACATAATATTTTCCCAAGTAAAGTTATGCTTGCCGTGTCAGCCCATTGTAAATCATCCAGAAAAAATACTACCGCATGTTCTTTTTGGGCGAAAACCCGCACGAAATTCTTAAAAGTATAATCAAACCTGTTTTGCATTTCAGCATGCCCTGCATCTTCAACAAAAGGCTGCACACCGATCAAAGTTTCAAGGTTTGGAACAATGTCTGTGATTATTTTCCCGTTTGAACCAAGAGCATTTAGAAATTTCTGCTTCCACTCATCGAGACGTTTCTGGCACTCCGCGAGTATCTGTCTGATAAGTCCCTGAAACGCCTGTCTAATCGCGCTGTACGGCACATCCTTTCTGAACGGATCGTATTTCCCGGTTATAAAATATCCGCGGTTTTTAACAACATGATTCTGTATTTCATTAACCAGCGCGGATTTTCCTATTCCGCTCTGCCCGGATACGAATACAACTTCCTTTGACCCAATATTAGTTTTTGCAAATACGTTTAAAATTATTTTTAATTCCTTATCGCGGCCTATCAATAGCTGTGGTATTATGCATTTAATCGGTATATCCTTTAAACCGATTTGGAACACTGACTGCTCTTTGTTATCATAAAAATTGTCCCGGAATATTTTTAAATCATGCATAATTCCTAAAGCGTTCTGGTACCTTTCATCTGGGATTTTATTCAGCATTTTCATTATAATACTGGAAAGCATAACAGGCACATCCGGCATGACGGAGGACAAAGGAGCAGGCGGCCTGGCAATGTGAGAATACACAAGCTCAATCGGATCATTTGTCTGGAAAGGAACAGCGCCGGAAAGCATTTCATAAAAAGTAATTCCAAGCGAATATATATCGCTTCTGTAATCCACAACGCGGTTAAGGCGGCCGCTTTGTTCCGGCGACATATATGAAAGGGTACCGCTTATAATATCTGGATTGTGGAAGTTGCTCTCAACTGTAAAAAAAGAAGCGAATCCGAATTCGGTTATCTTAATCCTGCCTTCTTCGCGGTTAAGAAGAATATTTTTCGGCTTAATATCCCTGTGAATGATATTATTCTTATGAATTTCCCCGAGAGCATCGACAACCTTTATTGCAATCTCCAGAAAAAATTTTACATCAAAGAATTTAATCTCTTTAAAAATTTTGCTTATAGAAATTCCGTTAAAATCCTCGAGTATAAGCGCAAAAGTGTTCTCATAGCTGATAATTTCATGGATCTTAACCGCGCCTTCCATACTTAGCTTCCTAATTATTTCATACTCGTGTTTACATCTTTCTATTTCGGAAGGAGAAACAAAATTCCATTTGAATTCTTTTATTATAACAGTCCTTGGATCACCGCGCGTACGGGCGCGATAAATACGCGAACCGGATGTCTCTTCCAGCTTCTCAAGAATTTGATAGCCCTGAATCATATTCATGATTAATAACTCCGGCCTGTAATAATATAACAGATTGTATTAGTGTGATATAACATTAAATGCATATAAAAAAAATCATTTTAGATTTATTTCCCTGGGACATATTTTATCATATTTATATACAAATGTCAAACTTGTCGGATAATAAATATTCAGTTGACACAGAAGAATAATTCGTTTATTTATTATCAATGGCCTGATTCAACAGGATGGGTCAAAATCATTATTTTGGAGAAACAGTATGGTCAGTAAAGTACAGGAAAGAAAAAAAGTAACCCCGGTTTATTTAAAGGATAAAAAATCAAAAGGTGAAAAAATATCCATGCTGACTGCATATGATTATTCAATAGCAGGCGTTCTTGATAAATCAGGAATTGATACAATATTAGTGGGAGATTCTCTGGGAAACGTTATTCTCGGCTACGACACTACAGCTCCGGTTACCATGGAAGAAATGCTTCATCATTGCAAAGCTGTTCGCCGTGGCGTAAAATATGCGTTCCTAATAGCAGATATGCCTTTTATGTCTTACCACATTTCAATCGAAGAAAGCAAAAGAAACGCAGGCCGATTTGTAAAGGAATCCGGATGCGACGCAATCAAACTGGAAGGCGGTACCAATATGGCGGATACCGTTTACAGCATTGTAAACATCGGTATACCTGTTGTGGGGCATATAGGCTACACTCCGCAGACAGCAGGTGCTCTGGACGGTGTTGTACAGGGAAAAGATGTTCAAACCGCGCAGCATCTGCTTGATTCAGCGTTAGCTCTGGAAGAAGCAGGCGCGTGCATGATAGTTCTTGAATGCGTTCCAGAGCTTCTGGCAAAGTTAATTACTGAAAGCGTTAATATACCGACAATAGGAATCGGCGCAGGAGTATACTGCGACGGCCAGGTGCTGGTTGTAAATGACATGCTGGGTTTGTTTGAAAAATTCGTCCCGAAATTCGTCAAGCAATACGCCACTCTGTATCCACTTATCGAGCAAGCAGTAAAAACATATGTTAAAGAAGTTTCCGCAGGAGAATTCCCAAAGCAGGAGCATGCATATAAAATCGATGAAACTATCCTTATGAAGCTCAAAAAAAATTAATTATTATTCCGTATTTTATGTCGAAATCCATTCTGCACAGGGCGATAATATAATATGATTATATTGCAGTTGGTACTGGAAAGGGGAATCCTTTAATTATTACAGAATTTCTCCCTTATTTCGGACGTGATATAAAATTTATAACAAATACAATCAGGTGGAATATTACTATAAATCAAATGAAAATAAAAACATGTAAAATCGGCATCATATTAGTATGTCTTTTATTTATTGCACCTGCAGCAAATATTTTCTCTCAGGAACAGATTCAACAACAGCCGCAGCAAAAAGAGGAATCAATTGACCTGGGAAGATTCTCAGACAACACTCACCATGAAAACGCGAATCAATTCTATAAACTGAAAAAATTTGATATAGCTCTTGAACTTTTCACCGAATATCTTGAAATCTATCTTAACGGTTTGCACCGGAAATATGCCTATAAAAAAATCGCGCTGATTTATTTCGAACAGTTCAATTATATAAAATCAATAAAATCATTTAAATCGCTTTATGAAGAATACAGCAATTCTGAAGAGGGAATTGAAGCTTTTTTCATGACCGGCATATGCTATCAGAAAATGGGTTTTTACAATAACGCAAAACAAGTTTTTAAAACACTTATGGAAGAACATCCTGAATCAAATTTTGCATATCAGGCAAAGATCAAACTGGATTTAATAGAGATATTGGAAAAGAGATAGATTAAATTCCGGTAATTATTTTTCCACCGCCTCCGGGAGTAATTATCTTTGAATCTTTTATAGGATCGCCTTTAGGATCTGAAATAACGTTCTGTATTTGAATCATCATATTATAAAAGTAAGTCTGCGTCGCAATAAATTCTTTAATAAGCTGGTTTTGTGAAACTTTTTCACTAATGTCCTGAATTTTCTGTTTTTCCTCAACTTCTATCGGACGACCTGATGCTTCCTTTTCCTGAAACTCCTGGGTCATCTTAATATAATCTTCGAGTAATTTTTTTGCTTCGCTATCATTCTCTATCTGTTTTGAAATTTCCTCAAATCGAGACGATATTTCTGATCCTTTTATCATTAAACCAAGCTCATTTGCTTTTTTCAATATTTCTTCCATAAGTAGTTTATCTCCAATAAATTCGATTTAATAAAATCATTTTATCTATCTGCTTATCTCTTCTCCGAAAGATAGATCGTCTATCTCCAGCGCGTCAATATCATTATTAATTATTGTTTCAATCTTGGCTTCCTGGATGGGGAGAACTTTTGTAATAAAGAACCTCGCTGAATGGATTTTGCCGGAATAAAAAGCTGCATCTTTATTATCTCTCATTACCTTTAATTTATCTTCTTTGCTCTTTGCTTTTTTTTCGTCATATATTTCGCTTAATTTTTTATATGCGATCATAAGCTGCCAGAAATGCATCCAGCCGAGCAACGTATCGCCTACGGCATCAAGAAAAGGCGTTGCGCATAAATAAGCTTCATGAACTTTACCTTCCAGTAATAATTCCTCTAAATGACCGGCCGCTTTTGCTATGTTAATTCTTGCTTTTTTTATTATCTCTGCGTACCGAATATGTATTTCTTCTTTTAGAGCTTCTTTTATTGTTTTATCAATCTCCCCTAAAAGGAACTTAAATATTTTCCCTCCCTGTGATGTCAGTTTTCTTCCAAGAAGGTCCATAGCCTGGATCCCGTTTGTACCCTCATATATAGAAATTATTTTAGAATCTCTTGCGAACTGTTCAACCTTGTAATCACGGCAGTAGCCGTATCCTCCGTAAATCTGAATAGCCTGCTCACAGATATCGTATGCCCAATCCGAGTTATATGCTTTACATACAGGAGTTAAAAATTCAACAACGCCCCCATAAAGCTTTCTAATCTCTTCATCTGTCTCTGAATTTTTCATATCCAGACACGTTGCAGTATAATAAGTCAATGCCCTCAGGCCTTCCACATAAGATTTCATCCATAGCAGGTTACGGCGGATATCCGGATGTTTTATAATCGGGATCTGTTCAGTTGATGTTCCTTTTTTATTAACATCCGGGCCCTGAAGTCTCTGCCTAGAATAATTAAGCGCGTGTAAATATGCTGTAGAAGACACGCCTAAACCCTGAATACCCATATTAAATCGCTCTTCATTCATCATATTGAACATTATTTTAAGGCCTTGTCTAGGCTCTCCAAGAAGCTCGCCGATACACCCGTCATTATCTCCAAAACTCAGTTGTGTCGTAGCAAGGGATTTTATACCCATTTTTTTTTCCATTCCGGGGCAGTAAACATCGTTTAGCTCTCCAATACTGCCATCGTCCTTAAGCCTGAACTTTGGAACAATAAAAATGGAAATACCTTTTACATCCTTTGGATCGCCTTTTATTCTTGCGAGTACCATATGTATATTATTCGGTTTGCCGTTATGCTCTCCGCCTGATATGAATATTTTTTGCCCATAGATTTTATAATGTCTTTCATCGATTTTTACAGCTTTGGTTGTTATGGGAAATAAATCGCTTCCCGCATTAGGTTCAGTTAAGCACATGGTACCGTTCCATTCAAAAGAATAAAGTTTATCCATATATCTTTTCTTTTGATTATCTGTGCCGAAAAGCTCGATCATCTTGCCAGCACCGTGCGTTAGAACACTATATGTTGAGACTGCCATATTTGCAGCAAAAAATATTTCATGACTTGCTGTAAATATCACCATTGGCAATCCCTGCCCGCCTGACTGAAGGCAGTCGCTCATGGAAAGCCAGCCTGCATCGGCAAATTCTTTCAATGCGTTAATAATTGAAGGAGAAAGCGTTACGTTACCGTTCTCCCATTTCGGGCTATTTTCGTCTCCTTCCCTGTTAACAGGAACCAGTACGTTTTCTGAAAATTTTATTGCCTGTTCAATGATCATATTAAATTCATCTTTTGAACAATGATTGAACTTTTTTGTTTTCGTTAATTTATCAACATTTAATTGTTCATAAAGAACAAAATCTACGTCTCTTTTTTCAACAAGTATATTCGCCATTATTTTCCTATTCTATTTATAATAATTTTTTTAAAACTAATTATTGTAAAAAAATCATTACCTTTATTTTTTTGGAGATAATCTTTCAAATCTGTTAAAACGCATAAGTGGCAACGCTATTTATTTTAATTCATTTTGCAAGCAAATTTTACATTTAGATACGAATAATTCCCCTCGATTAACTCGATTTTATTTGACATATTTCACTCTATAATTACAATTCTACATATAATCCGATTCAGATTTATAACTAATTCAATTATATCGAGGGATTAATGACTGAAAACAATGAAATTGTAGAAGACGAAAATAAAATAGGCACTGTTATCGCAGATGATATTGAATTTCGTGGTAAAATTCTTTTTAAAAATTCATTAAAGATAAAAGGTATTTTTGAAGGCCAAATCGAGACAGACGGACATTTGATAGTCGGTCAGGAGGCAAATGTAAGCTCTGAAATTAAAGCTGGTATTGTATCGGTTAACGGAGAAGTGTCCGGCAGCATTAAAGCAAATAAATCAATTGAGCTTTTTAACAATAGTAAAATTAATTGTGATCTTGTAACACCGGATCTATATATTGAAAAAGGCTGCATGTTTAACGGTACATGCATAATGAAAACAAAAAATGCAACTTAAATATATTAAATTTTTAAAATTTTCATTTTTTTTTAACCTTTTAATTACTGCAATAGCTCTGTTTCCATGTAGCAATCTTTATGCTCTCGAATCTTCCCAAAATACGCCCAAAGTAAACTTTGGAGCAGGTGGGTCCTTCGGAGTGTATCATGTTAACAGTATTGGTGGGGAGGATCATATGGACTGGGACCCTGGTCTCGGATATGGAGGCGGAATTGTTTTTGAAAGTATGTTCAGCAATACTTTCGGCCTCCACTCAGGTCTATGGTTTATTTATTATTCTTCAGAATTATATTTCTCTGATAAAGATTCCGGAAGTGACGAGGAAATCAAGCATACTGTTAAAACAAAAATGCTTACTTTACCGGTTTATCTGATAAGTTCGCTTGATTCCCGATTTGTTACTTTTAATCTGCTAACTGGCCTTAATTTTTCATATATAGCTGAATCTTTTATGAAACCGACACCTGATGGCGGGGAAGGAAGCGGAAATATAAAAAAGTATTTAGGATACGGCCAGATTGGCGCGGGAGCTGGAATAGAATTTTTATTTAAGATATCAAAATTTACCCGTCTTTTTCTCTCATTTGCAGGTGAATATTATTTTATAAATTTAATTCAAGACAATGAAGGCGGACAGATAGATCATCTTTATAATGTTAATTTACGCGCAGGTATAATGCTCTGTACTTTTTAAAAAATGAGACGCGGTATTTTAATTTACCGCGCCTTATTTTTAAATCTCTCAAAAAAATATAAATATTTTTAAGATAAGTATTGTATATTTTGCCTGCTGTCTATGTATCCGACCATGCAGCCAGATGATTTGCTAATAAATAAAGTTTCTTTTATATCTTCCTACTTATTCAGCTCCTCAAGCATAGCAGGTACTACTTCAAATAAATCTCCCACTATTCCGTAAGTTGCGATATTAAAAATAGGCGCTTCAGGATCTTTATTGACAGCAACGATGCATTTCGCGCTTTTCATGCCGGCAACATGCTGGATCGCCCCCGAAATACCGACTCCTATATACAGATCAGGAGAAACGGTTTTCCCGGACTGGCCGATCTGACGGGCATGATCCGTCCATCCAGCGTCAACTACCGCTCTGGATGCACCATATTCGCCGTTCAGCTTCTGCGCGAGTGCTATAACGGTCGCTTTATATTTATCTGCGTCTTTTGTACCTCTTCCGCCGGCAATTATAACCTTAGCCTGAGATATATCAACAGCACCTTTTGTAGTCTCAATTACTTCTTTAACTTTAGTCCTGACTTCTCCGACTGAAACTGCAACTGAATTTACAGCACCGGCAGAACCGGATGGTTCTTTATCCCATGCGCCCTTTTCCACGGTTACAACAAATTTATCTGTTTTGGCTGAGCGTTGTTCCTGCAGTTTTCCGTTGAAAATATTTCTCGTGAAAATGACTTTACCGTCTTTAGCTTCAAATTTGTTAACGCCGGATACTATGCCTGCTCCTATAGCCATTGCTGTTTTGCCGGCAAAATCCACACCGTCATAGCTGTGAGCTATTACAACGCCTTTTACGTCATTGCCTTCAACAACGGCCCTTATTGCCTGAGAGTATGCATCTGCAGTATAGTATTCAAACTTCGCGTCAACTGCTGATAATACTTCAGGTATGTATTGAGCCAGCTCTTTTGCGATACTATCATCCTTTGCAAAAACTGCAGCAGCAGGAGTATTTCCGGTAGCTGATGCTATTTCCTTTGCAACTTTGCATAGCTCTAATGTTCCTTCGCTCAATTTACCATTTCTATGTTCTGCTATTACAAGAATTTTTCCCATTGTGACTCCTCCTTATATTACCTTTACTTCATTTTTCAGTTTGTTGACCAAAGCTGCTGCCGCCTGCTTGGGATCGCCTTGAATAATTTCCGCCTTATGTTCAGATACAGGTATAAACATTTTAACTAATTCTGTTTTTGAGGCTGCTTTACCGACTTCTGAAAGTCCGATATCCCCGGCTTTCACTACATCAAGTCTCTTTTTCTTTGCTTTCATAATACCCGGAAGTGTCGGATACCTTGGCTGATTGATGCCTGACTGAATTGATAACACTGCAGGAAGCGGCATCTCCACAACTTCATTCAGGCCGCCTTCGAGTTCACGGTTGATTGTAAGAGATTTTTGATCACCGCCTATTTCCAATTTCACGACGTTAGTGCAATGAGGCAGTTTCATCATGTCTGCAACCATAATTCCAGTCAGCGCGCTCTGATTGTCATTGCTCATAACACCGGTTAATATTAAATCTGCGCCTCCGATTTTCTCGATCGCTTTATTTATCGCCGAAGCGACAACAAAGCTGTCACCTTCATCAACCTGCGGATCCTGTACCTGAATTCCCCAGTCTGCTCCCATTGCAAAAGCCTGCCTGATATCTTTAACGATTCTTTCCGGTCCTACCGATACAATAATAACCTCGCCGCCAAGTTTTTCTTTAATTTGAAGCGCGGCCTCTACCGCGAATTCATCAAAATCATTCATTTTGAATGCTATTTGTGATTCGTCCACCCTGCTGTTATCTACAACAGTAAATTTTGATTCCATATCCGGAACCTGTTTAACACATACGGCTATTTTCATTGGCACACTCCAATAATAATATTTTGTAATTTTTATAAATCGCGAATATCCAGAAATTTTCTATTATACAAAACTATTATTACACATTATATTGTCAATAATATTTCAATAAAAATAGCCTCATGATATAGTCAGTAAATAACCTTCGCTTTAATTTATCCTTGACATCATTTAATTAAATATTTAAGCAATGAGCATTAAAATTTGCTCTCTATCTATAAAATAATTCTGTCTCATATCTATAAGGAGAAATAGAAAACATGTTTCCTATTTTATTTCAGTACAAAATCATAACTATAGGCGCTTATGGGATTATGTTAGGCATTGGATTTTATTTGTCTTTTCTTCTTCTAGAAAGAGAATTTAAACTGAAAAATATTGATCCTGAACTTGCATATAAGATATTGCTTGTTGCTATTCCCGGGGGAATTGTAGGATCAAAAATATTTCACATTCTCGAACACCTTGATGAATTCATGCTTGATCCATTTGGTTCTATATTTTCCGGTTCCGGCCTGTCAGTTTTTGGAGGATATATATTTTCGTTCATCTTAGCAATATTCGTAATAAAGAAAAGTAAAACTACCATACTGAATGTTTTTGATACTGCCTCTCCCTCTATGGCGCTTGGATACTGTTTTGGCCGTTTTGGATGTCATGCTTCCGGAGACGGCTGTTATGGTATTGATACATCAGGGTTTTGGGGCACTCCCTATCCTAATGGTATTGTCCCTTCAAGCATGACCGTATATCCTACCCCGCTATTCGAAGTATTCTTTTCGTTTATTGCTGTAGGTTTACTACTAAACATGAGGAAAAGAGAATTACCAGAAGGAAGAATGTTTTCGGCTTTTTTAATTTTAAGCGGGTTGCCGCGATTCCTTGTGGAATTTATCAGAAGAAATCCGGAGATAGCGTTTGATCTTTCGCAGGCTCAGATAATAGGCATAATATATGTATTATGCGGAATCGCCGGATGGATTTATTTTGGCAAAAGAAATATATCTGCCGCTAGTATATAACTTTTAATGCTCTATTAAAATTAAATATACGAACGATTATATTTCAAATACTTTCATAAAATTATGATTGCACTAATTCAAAATATATAAAACCTAATCAGAGTCCCTTTTACTCTCATAGATCCTGTTTATTTCCTCATGTATTTCCCAAAAAGCTGCAGTAATATCCGGATCAAATTGTGAGCCCGCCCCACTGATGATTATTTCACAGGAATCTTTATGCGGTAAAGCCGGTTTGTAGCAG